>CALHBU010000159.1 GCA_937930655.1 uncultured Acidimicrobiales bacterium
GAAGCGGGCCACCCGAGGTAGTGCCTACTCCAAGGCTCAGGGCAAGCGCTCGTTCTATTCGCAGGTCGAGCTGGAACAAAAGGACGCCTACGCCTATGCCGGCGCCGTCATGGCGGCCGGTGTTACCAGCGACGATGGCCAGGAAGGCATTGCCAGCTTCATGGAGAAACGCAAGCCCAACTGGACCAACAAGTAGCGATCACGTCACAGGCCCCTATGACACTGACTCGTGGTTTGGTACAGACATCGGCCGGTCAAATGCACTATCGCGACTCGGGTGAAGTCGCTGGCTCCGGTCCTCCGATTCTGATCATGCACATCAACCAGCGCTCGTCGGCCATGTACCAGGAGCTGGCCCTGGAACTGGCTCCCCATCGACGGATCATCGCCCTCGATCATCCGAGCTTTGGTATGTCCGACCACGTTGCGGGAGATCCGACTATCCCCGACTACGGCCGGTGGGCGTTCGAGCTCCTTGACGCGCTCGAGATCGGGGAGGTCGTGCTTCTCGGGGAGGCAGTGAGCGCGATTATTGCCGCTGATATGGCGGCGACCTCACCGGGACGAGTGCAGCAACTCGTCATGGTGAACTGCCCCCTGTGGGACGATCAAGCCACCCGCTCAACCGACATGGACGACATCCGGCCCCAACGACCAGCCGATCCATCGGGCTGGCCGCTTACCCGCACCGTCGAGTGGGTGCTCGAGCACGACGCCATTCACGCCCCTTACGAACCATCGCAAGAGTGGATGGATCGAATGAACCGGGCTCAGATGGAAGCGGGACGCGATCGCTGGCAGCTCGTGAATGCCATGGACGCTTACGACCTGGCTCCAACCCTGGAAAAGGTGGTCACACCCACCCTGCTTGTCTGGGGTGAGCATTTCATTTATGCAGCCAATCGAGAAGGCCTCACGTCTCGAATCGAGAATCATCAGGAGCAGGTGATTCCCGGCGGCCGGTTCGACATGTGTTTCGAGAAGTACGCGGCCGTCGGCGTTGCCGTGACCGACTTTCTCAGCTGACCGGCTGGTCTGTCAGCCCTACTCTCAATCCATGGCCAAACGGGGGTCGGCTGCGAAGCCCGGTTCACAGAACTCGAGCAACGCTCCGGTATCGGCCGGAAGTGCTCTCTCAGTTTGGGCTTTTCACGTCCGATGGAAAGAGGTGAGCGATGATCCGGCGACCTCAATTCCTGCCGTGACGTATGTCGTTTTGGGACTGCTGGGCCTTGTTTTCTACGTCGAGGCCACCTCCGAGCCCTACCCGTCGATCACCATGCCCGGCTTTCACGCGGCGGCAACTGTGGCCGACTCCGGTGACATCGGGGTGCGCCATCTACGTATTGAGTACGAAAAAGAGAGTTTGACACTGTCGGCCCACGACCTCTTCGCCACAGCTCCGGAAAATCAGCGATTCGTCATGCTTAAACGACTTGACCTCACCGGAAACTCCGATCAGTGGGACTGGATCGATGAGGTAAGTCGCCAGAACCAGCGCACGTCGGCTGCTACCGCAGCCGAACTGGTAATCATCAGACCCAACGGCGACGATCGAGTACTGCAGCGAATCGACAGAGACTCGTGATCCAGAGACTGAGACAAGCCCAGGATCAAGGTTTCGGTGTATCCGACGAGACGCTGGGGGTGCTTCGACTGCTGTTCTTTGGGCTGGTCCTTGCTGGTTGGACGTCTGGCACGCTGTTGTTCGTCGATGACTACCCGCTCTGGCTGAGGAGCCCGCCTCGAGGCTTGCCCCGGCTGACCATGGGAGTGCAATCTCCGATCGTTTTCTACGCCATAGATCTCGGCATCGGGGCCGCTGCCGTCGCCGGATTTCTCGGCGTAAGGGCAAAGATGGCGGGAATCACCATGGCGCTGTTGACCATGGTCCATCACTCGTTCGTGTTCAGCTTCGGCAAGATAGATCACGACTTTCTGTGGCTGGCAACCGCGTTCGTGCTGTCGTTCTCGGGATGGGGAAACAGGTTCACACTGGCCGAAGCGATGGGAACGAGTCGGCCACGACCGCCGGAATCCCTGGTCAAGAACAGTCGGGCTGTGTGCATTCTCTACGCATTCATAGCGGTAGCGTTCTTCAGTGCCGGCCTGGCCAAGGCCCGGTCCGATTGGCTGAGTACTGACAACCAGATGTCGAGAAACTGGGTTGTCTTCTATGAGAACCTTGCTTCGCCGCCGATGACCGAGCAGGCACTGAAGCTGCCATCCGTGCTGTGGGAAATGGCCGATATTGGCACCGTCGTTCTTGAACTCGGCCTGGTTTTCCTGCTGCTTTTCCCTCGGGCCATCCGGTTCGCGGTGCTGTCTCTTGTATCGTTTCACCTTGCGGTGTTGTTGACGATGGGGATCGACTTTCACATTCATCTCTATGTGTACGTGCCGTTCCTGTGTCATCCGAACGCGGGTCGTCGTTTCGGCCAGTGGTGGGACCGCAGCCCCCGCACCGCTTTGGCGATCTGTGGCTCGGCGGTGGTGGCCTTTCGGCTTTTCAGCAAACAGATTCTTCCATTGATCGACGCCCTAGAGACCGGTGGCTATGTGCCCAATCTGACGCTGTTCGCGGTTGCCCTGACGGCGCTTTGGTGGTTCTCGAGAGGTCCGGAGGTCACCAGCCATGAGCACGAGCCAATCATTTGAGATCGTGATTGTCGGAGCCGGATTCAATGGGCTCTACCAGTTGAAGAGATTACGGGAGGCTGGCTGGTCGGTCCGCCTGGTCGAGGCCGGGAGCGGGTTAGGCGGCGTGTGGCATAACAATCGCTATCCCGGGGCACGAGTCGATTGTCACGTGCCGAACTACGAGTACTCCATGCCCGAGATCTGGGAGGACTGGAACTGGTCCGAACGTTTCCCGGGGCGGGAGGAACTGGTCGCCTACTTCGACCATGTCGACTCGGTCTGGGATCTATCTCCCGACATCGACCTCAACACCCGGATCACGTCGGCCCACTTCGACGACGACGCCCACCGCTGGCGGCTTGGCGTCGACGACGACCGTTCCTACGACTGCCAATGGTTGCTTATGTGTACCGGGTTCGGGTCGGCCCCCTATGTGCCTGACCTGCCCGGCCTGGACAACTTTGCCGGCGTCACCCATCACACCGCCCAGTGGCCGCTGGACGGGTTCCCACTCGACGGAAAGCGGGTCGCCATTATCGGCACTGGGGCCAGTGGGGTGCAGGTGGCCCAGGAAGCGGCAGCGGTGGCCGACCATCTCACGCTCTTCCAACGGAGCCCGGTCTACGCCCTGCCCATGGAGCAGCGAGCGCTCACCATCGACGAGCAGGCGAAGAACAAGACTGACTATCCGGAGATCTTCCGGACACGCAACGCACCGCCAGGGAGCTTCCATGACATGGAGCGAGTGAACCTCTCAGCTCTAGAGGTAACCGAAGAGCAGCGTCTGGAGATCTTCGAGGACCGATGGGCTAGGGGTGGCTTCCACTTCTGGGTCGGAACGTTCAAGGACACGTTGTCGGACCTCGAATCGAACCGGCTCTCCTACGACTTCTGGCGGGACAAAACCCGGCAGCGCCTCAAAGACCCATCCCTTCACGAGGTCCTTGCCCCTACCGAACCTCCGTACCCGTTCGGAACCAAGCGGCCGTCGCTGGAGCAGGACTTCTATGACATCTTCAACCAGGCGAACGTGTCGCTGGTCGACCTCATTCAGAACCCGCTCATCGAGATAACCGAGACCGGGGTGACAACCGGTGCCGGGCACGTCGAGGCCGATGTTCTCGTGCTGGCAACCGGCTTCGACGCCAACACCGGTGGCTTCACCCGGCTCGACTTCCGCGGCGCCGATGGTCGGACCATCGGTGAGGCGTGGGCCGACGGCGTCGACACTCACATCGGGATTGCATCGCCCGGATTTCCCAACATGTTGATGTTGTATGGCCCTCAGAGCGCGGGAGCATTCTGCAATGGTCCGGTGTGCGCAGAGGTCCAGGGCGAGTGGATCATCGACCTGTTGGACCATCTACGTGCGAACAAGCTTTCCCGGTTCGATACCGAGGCCGAGCACGCCGCCAAGTGGTCGGACGAGCTGGCGGGGTGGGCCGACAAGACACTGTTCGGCTTGGCCGACAGCTGGTACATGGGAGCAAACGTTCCCGGGAAACGTCGCCAACTGCTCAACATCCCGAACAGCGACACCTACCTCAAGGAGCTAGCCGACTGCGCCAACGCCGGTTATCGCGGCTTTGTCTTTGCCTAGCGCATCGGCTTCTTTTTGGGCGGGGCCTTGAACGGGGCCTCGATGAGGGCTTCGAAACGGGAGTCGTCGGGTTGTTTCGGCTCGTTGAGCTGTCGAAGGAAGTTCTTGAGGGCGGCTCGGGCTGGAGGCACGTGATCGCCTTTGATGCCGGCCGACCTCGACAGTGCATCCTTGGCCTTGGCGACACGATCTTTCCTGAGAGCTTTTTCCTCGTCGGAGAAGGTACGGACGACCTTGTTCTTCCGAGCTTCCTCGGCCGCAATGCGGCGGGCCTCGGACTCCTGAAGCGGTGTAAGTCTGTTGCTGGGCATGTTCTCGTGATCTCCTGAGGGCGCTGGTGGATCCTATCGGTGGCGGCCGGTCGTTCTACGATTGATCCATGTCACGACGTGATCAGGTTCGAATGACCGACAATGAGGTCGCTGCCTTTCTCGGGGAGCCCCATCTCTGCACCATTGGCACCATTGGGCCCAAACGGGAGGGCGGAACACCGAACACCGTTCACCTCGTGGCCATGAACTACGGCTTCATTGACGGAGCACCGGCGTTCTGGACCTACAAGAAGGCGCAGAAGACCAAGAATCTGGAGCGTGATCCGTCGATCTCCATGCTGGTCGATACCGGTGTCCACTACGCCGAACTTCGGGGCGTCTCGATCCAGGGCAGGGGAGAGATCCTCCACGATGAGGACGCAGTGATGGCGCTGGCTGATTCGCTGGCCGAACGCTATGGAGGCTTGCCCGAAGATGCCAGGGCCTCGGCCCCGAAGCGGGCGGTGGTGCGGGTTCTGGCTGACAAGACCATGTCGTGGGACCATACGAAACTCGGTGGTAAGTACTGAGACTACGAACGGCGAGGGGTAGAAATGGACGAACAACAATCTTTGATTTCGGGGAGCACCCGAGACGCGTTCGCTACCGACGGGGTCGTCAAAGTCGAACAAGTCGTTGACGAGGCTTGGGTGGACCGACTGCTCGAGGTCGCCGATCGCCAGCTGGCCGAGCCGGGCCCCTGGGTGTCCGATACCAACCCTGGCGCGGAGCACGACCGACTGTTCACCACCCGCTACCTCTGGCAGGACGACCCAACGGTCCGGGATTTTGTCTTCACGTCAGGCATCGCCGGTCTCGTTGGCGAGCTTGTGGGTTCGTCGTCGATGCGCTTCTACTTCGACCACATGCTGGTCAAGGAACCGGTCACGTCCGCCCCCACACCTTGGCATCAGGACATCCCGTACTGGCCGTTTCTGGGGAAGCAGATCGCCTCTGCCTGGGTGGCTCTCACGTCATCGACGGTCGCCGAGAGCTCGCTGGAGTTCGTTCGCGGTTCCCATCGATGGGACAACTACTACGCCCCGGAGAGCTTCGACCCCAACGACAAGGGGTTCACCGCCGACTTCGAGGGGAAGAAGATTCCTGACATCGAGGCTGCCCGCAGCGACTACGACATTGTTGGCTTCGACGTCGAACCGGGCGATGCCCTCGTCTTTAGTTCGTGGATGGTGCACGGGTCCCCCGGGAATGCGGGCCCCAATCGTCGTGCCGCGTTCTCCACCCGTTGGTTGGGCGACGATGCCACTTGGTCACCGCATCCGGGATGCGACCCCACGGTCACCCAAGCCGATGTGTCGGTCAAGCCCGGTGCCTACCCGGCCGACGACAACCGTTTTCCGCTGGCCTGGAGCCAAACCTAACTCACTGGGCCGGCATGCCCCGGAGCACCGACTCCTGGGCCACAGTCATGACCAATTGGTTGTTGCTGTTGTAGATCTCTCCTGAGTTCATGCCTCGACCGTCGATCACCGCAGTGCTTCGTTGGTCGAACAGCAGCCACTGGGAAAGGTCGACGGGTCGGTGGAACCAGGCGCTGTGGTCGATGCTGGTGGCCCAATGTGTCTCCATCGGAGCCCCATAGGGCACGACAGAATTGAACATAAGCGGTCCATCGCAGAGAAAGGCCAGAACGACCTGCCGCTCGCGCTCGCTGAACGTCCCGCTGTCCGGTACCCGCATCCACACGGGAAGGGCGGGCGGACGGTCCGGGAAGTACTCGAAGAAGCTCGGCGTCGTGAGCTCAACCTGAGCCCAGCCGTTCTGATTGGGCGGAAGTGGGAGAAGCTCGTCTCCCTTGGCCTCCCGTTCGGCCATCAGCTCCTCGGCCGGCCGGTGGGAGGGAGCCGTTGGCTCGTGTCCCTCGCCCCCTTCGGCCAGCTTGAACGATGCGATCATATGAAAGACCTCGGCATCGTGTTGCCACGCTGAGATGGCACGAGTGTCGCTTCCTCGACCGTTTCGGAGGGTCTGGACTCGGTACTCGATGACCTCGTCGGGGTCACCCCGACGTAGGAAGTAGGCATGTAGCGAATGGGCCATCTTCGGCTCGTCGACGGTGGCCAGCCCGGCGGCCAACGCCTGGGCTAGAAAGTGACCGCCGTAGATGCCCATACGGCCGTAGTTGTTGCCATCGCCGTGAAAGACCGCTGGGTCATCGGTTGGGCGCACTGCGAGGACATCGAGCAAGTCCCGATCGCTGGGGGTGTACATCATTTCCATACGAGAGTTCCTTTTGTTCGAGGCGACCGTATCGGTGGCTTCTCGAAAGAGTCAGGAATCGTCTCTTGGTGCGAAGTCCTCCCACCGGGGCTCACGGGTTGGAGCTGGTCCCGGGGTCTTGTCTGGAGCATCCGGTTCCGGTTGGACAACTTCTGGTTGCCCGACGGCCGTAGCCGGTTCGGCTACCTCTGTAGGTGCAGCATCTACTGGACGAAGGACCGCAGCGGCGAGCCCGGTGGTGATCGGCACCGCGGCCACAAGACCGATCGAACCGCACAGGGTCCGAACGATCTCGACCGCGATCAGTTCCGAGTTGGCCACGATGTCCAGTGACTGTTCCGAGGCTGCGAAGAGCAAGATGAGCGGCATGCTGGCCCCGGCATAGGCCAGCAGCAACGTATTGACCGTCGAAGCAATGTGGTCCCGGCCGACCCGGATGCCCGACGCCACCAGTTCGGTTGTCGGCAGGTTTGGGCTGCGATGGCGAAGCTCGGCGACGGTGGCGACCTGGGTGACGGTGACGTCGTCGAGCGCCCCGAGGGCTCCGATCATGGCCCCGCCCAGCAGCAGGGCACTGACATCGAGGTTCTCCGAGATGAACGGGAGAACGAGTGCCTCCTCGGTGGCCAGGCCGGTGAACTGGGCGAACTCGAAGAAGAGCCACGAGAGAGCGAGAGTCAGCAACAGAGCCGAGAGCGTGCCGGCGAGCGCGACGGTGGTAGTCGGCGTGAATCCATGGGTCAGGTAGAGGCTGATGAAGGCGATGGCCGACGCTGCGACGACTGCGACCAGGAGTGGATCATTGCCGTCGAGCACCGATGGTGCCACGAAGGCCACCAACATCACCACGGTTGCGACCATTGCCACCAGCGCCAGCACGCCACGGAAGCGGCCGAGGGCCACGACGACAAGAGCGAACAGTCCGGCCAGCCAAACGAGTGACGTCCGTCGGTCCCGGTCGGCGTAGAAATAGAAGTTGGTTGAGTCTTCGTAGCCGACGATGATTTCGTCGCCAACGGCCAGGCTGGGAGTCGAGCGATCGAACGTGAGGTTGAACTCAGGCAAGACCACGATGGATCCGGCTTCTGGGCCCTCATGGACGGTCAGCGTGACCGTTCGGCAATCCTGTGGTTCGTCCTCGCTGGAGTAGCTGCAACGCTGATCGAGGACCTCTTCGACCGTGCCGGTGAGCCGCTCGGTGGCCAGCCCGATTTCGTCGGCGTTGTCGATGGCTGTTTGTTGTCCATCGCCGCTCGGCCACAACACCACAAGGCCGACCATCGTTGCCAGGGCGGCCACCACTACCGCACCCAGCACGGTTTGCAGCATCGAGTCACGAACCCAAGCGTTCCAACCGCCTACGAGGCCGTGGTCGTGGATGTGAGAATGACCGGCCGGTTCTGCACTCATCTGAGGTGTGACTCTAACCTCACTGCTTAGCTCATCTGGGTGAACTGGGTGATCAGAGCGGCGACTGCCTCGGGCGCGTCCTCCTGGAGGAAGTGTCCGACGCCGGGAAGGATGGTCACCGGTCCATCGGGCCAGAGATCACGAAAGCAGCCAACCCCGAAACCCATCGGGATTGCCCGGTCTTCTTCGCCGTGAACATACATGGCCGGCTTGCTGCGGATCACCTCGGTCGCCTCCGGGGTTCGGATTCGTTTGAAGAACTCCACTGTCTCCCGATCAGCAATGCACTCGGGAAACCGGATGGCCGCGATGGTCGATTCGGGGGTCGGGAAGGGAGCGGCGTAGGCCCGAACCCAGGTCTCATCGACGTGGGCGGTTCGTTCGAAGCCGACTCGCTTCATGACCGAGAGAGCGGTTGAGCCGAGATTTCGAATGGTCGGTTCGAACCCGTCGCTATTGACCCACTGGAACCACGGGCTCTGACGAACGGTGTTTTCCTGGGAGCGGCCACCGACAACGGCATCCATGATGCACAAGCGGGCTACCCGCTCGGGATGGCGGTAGGCGATATAGCTGCCAATGGGGCCACCCCAGTCCTGAAGGACCAGGGTGATGTTGGTGAGATCGAGTTCGAGCACCAGCCGTTCGAGATTCTGGCAGTGCTCTTCGATTGTGTAGGCGCGGTCGAGTGGCGTCTCGCTCTTGCCAAACCCCATGTGGTCCGGCACGACGACCCGACCCAGCGTTGTGAGGCGAGGAATGATGTTGCGGTAGAGGTAGCCCCAGGTCGGCTGGCCATGGACAGGCAGGAAGGTCTCGTCACCCTCGCCTTCATCGATGTAGTGCATCCGGAAGCCGTTGCCGTCGTAGAAGTTGGGCGTGAACGGCCACGTGCCGTCGAAGGTCTCGTTGGCTTCTATCATGGGTCCTCACTAGCGGGATGAGATCTGGGAGTCGATTGAGACTATGCGGTCGGCTAGGAAGGGGCAATGATCCACGAACTCCGCATCTACACCGCCGCACCAGGGAAGATGCCAGACCTCTTGGC
>CALHBU010000160.1 GCA_937930655.1 uncultured Acidimicrobiales bacterium
AGGACTCCAATCGAGGGTTGATTCATTCTGGCCCACCGACGCAGCGAGCGCCCAGAATCTGCCAGACTTCGAACGTGTCAACTGATCAAGGTCCAGAAGATGCAACCCCCCTTGATCAGCTCGGTGTGCTGGCCATGCAAACCGTTGCGATCGACGACAATCTCGAGCATCTCGAGATCTACACGTCGCAGGGTCTTCTGACGCTGCTATGGCACGGCGCCGCCGATCTGGAAAACGCGGTTGTCTGCGTTGGGGGAGCCATGGGTGGCCTGCTCGGCCCCGATGGTGGGCTGTTTCATCAGCTCGGCAGGGTGCTTCCGGCCAAGGGCATTGGCGTGGTCCGGGTGAGCTACCGGCAACCCAACGACTTGTCGATGTGCACCCACGACACGGTGGCAGTCATGGAGCTGCTGGCCCGACATGGGGCCCGCCGGTTCGTCACCATGGGGCACTCCTTTGGTGGGGCGGTTGCCATTCAGGCCGCGGCCCACCTCGACAAGGAATCGGTGCCGGGCGTTGTCACCCTGGCTACCCAGTCGGCCGGATGCGAACCGGCCGAACGTCTCGGAGACAGAAGCCTTCTGCTCTTCCATGGCACCGACGATCAGATCCTGCCGGCACAGGCCAGCGAGATGGTGCGGTTCCTGGCCGAGGCCGGTGAACTGGTGCTGTTGCCGGGGGCTGACCACCTGCTCAAACCGGCGGGAGCCGAGATTCTCGCCCGGCTCGAAACGCATCTACCTGAGGTCTTTGAGGCATCGGCGAGAGAGTTTCCCTCCGCCGGCTAGCTCCACAGGTGCCTCAACGCCTCAGCTTTCCGACACAAACCGGACCTCATAGAGGACGGGCCACAACTTCCCGGTGACGTAGTAACGGTCGGTACCGGGGATACGGGCTATGCCGTTGAGGGCAAAGTTGAGGTCGGTGATGGGGAGATCGGCCGGTCGAAGCCCCGACCCATCGATCACGGCGTCCACATTGCCATCGGAAGCATCGATGGCAACAAGCTGGTCCAGCCCCCAGATGTTGGCCAGCACCTGGCCGCCCACGCATTCGAGCTCGTTGATGTTTCGGATTGGGTCGCCGTTCAGCCGGGCGGTGACAACCCTCACCGGGTCGAGCGTTGCCGGGGTGCGGAACACCAGATCGCTGGTGCCATCGCTGGTGATCAGATGGGTCCCGTCAAAGCAGATACCCCACCCGTCCCTCTCGATCGTGAGCTCGTCCTGGAGCGAGAGGTCGTCCGGGTCAGACACTCGAACAGAGCCCGAGGTGAAGGTGAGCTGGTACAACAGACCGTTGGCCACCGTGAGGCCCTCACCAAACAAGTCGGCCGGAAGGGCAACAAGTCCGGTGACGTTGCCGGTGGTCGGGTCGACACGGCGACGGTCGGAAACGCCCCGTCGGCCGGTGCTCTCTAAAAGGAGACCGTCGTACATCTCGAGCCCCTGCGTAAAGGCCGAACTGTCGTGCGGGTGGGTCGCCACAATCTCCACCCGGTACGAGCCGACGAGAGGAGCATCGATAGCCGGTGTTGTCGGAGCGGGCGGGGCCAGCGTGGTTGATGCCGACGATGCTGACGATGGCGACGTCGTCGCGGTGGAAGCGGTGGTGGACGCAGATGAGTCGCCCGCCGATGTCGGAACGGAATCTGCCTCCGACGTCGGACTGGAGGAAGGTTGGGTCTGGTCACCCTGCTGCTCGTCCTGGTTGAGCTCCGCCTGACCGGTGGTTGACGGGTTCGCAGCCTCGCTGGCCGATGTAGGAGCGGCGAGTGAGGACGGAACGGTAAGAACGAGCGGCTCGTCAGAGCTGCCGATGCAGCTGGCAAGAAGTAGCGCGAGGACGAGCAGCCCGGCCGACTGTCGGCGAGCCAATGCCGTCAGCCCAGCAGACGGGTCTTGGCTGCCTTGCTCCGCTCGAGAAGATGAGCCGGAATGAGACTGGCGGCGCCACCACCGGCGTCTACCGCGGCGGCAGGCGCTTCGGCTTCGGCTTCGATGCCGGCGGCAGCCTGTTCGGCGGCCACTGCCCGCTCTTCTTCCCGAAGATGCCAATCTTCGACCTGGTTTCGACGGACGATGTCGTCCTGGTTGACCTGTCCCACCATGCTGCCGTCCTCGAACAGCACCCAATAGCGAATCCAGGTGTTCAGACCGTTGACCATCCGAACCTTGCCCGCTGTTCCCTCGGGAACACCTGGTAGGTCTCGCATGGCAAGCACCTTTTCGCCCCGCCGGTATGGCGTTTCGAGAGTTGGTGCTGCTTTCGGCATGAACGTTCACTTTCGCTGGGGGACGGGATGTGAGGATAGACGATTGTGGCTTTGTGCCCCCGGTGGGATTCGAACCCACGACCAATGGATTAAAAGTCCACTGCGCTAACCAGGCTGCGCCACAGGGGCACCGAGAGGTTACCGGGGAGCTGCCACCCTCGAACCCGAGACGGGTGGGAACATGGCGAGGTGCTCAAGTCTGCGTGCCTCGTGGCGGCCCTTTGTATTGCCGCCGGATGTGGTGAAATCGGTGCTGCCGACCTCGGGGCCGTTCCGACAACCTCCACCACATCGGCTGCCGAAGACAGCGAGGTAGCCGTTGATCCTGGTGCCGCGGTCGAGACCAACCCCGAGGTGATTCAGCCGTCACCTCCTCGACCCGATGGCTACGAGCCGACGCTGGTCCTGAGCACGGATTCCGGCCTCCTGTCGGGCCCTCCCGGGCAGGTCGAGCCCCTCGCTGCTCCGTTGAGCGACGTTGTCGCCCTGCGTTCGGCCGACGATTTCTTCGGTGGCCTGGTTGTGCAATGGGCGACGGGGCAGGTGCTCTGGTACCCGGCTGAAGGAGGCGAAGGCGAGCTCATCAACGATCTGGGCGGTCGTCTTCTCGATGTCGGGTTCCGAGACGGAACCCCCGAGGCCATTCTGTCGGCGGAAGACAATGCCATCGACCGGGTGCAGTTGGTCACCAGAGAGCGTCTGCAGCTGACGGTGCTCGGTGAAGGCCAGGAGCTTGTTGACCTGTCGGCGGGCGCCGGACTGTTTGCTCTCATCTATTCCGACGACCTGTGTGGAGGTTTGCTGTTCCTGAACTCCATTGGGGAGCAGGTGGACCTGGCCGGCCCCGACGAGGTGTCGTGTCCCGTGCCTCGCCGTCCCGCCTTCGGAGAGATCGCTCTCAGTCCCGATGGTGATGCCTATGTCTACACGGAGATCACCTACCGCTCGGACGGTGTCGAGGCCGGTACCCAACTGGTTGGTCGGGAGTTTCTAACCGGCGCCGAACTCTTCAGAGTCGAAGTCGGTCAGGCGGGCGACCGGATTCGATCGGTTGCCTTCGACGGCCGGCGAGCCGTCATGCTGCGGTCCTCGTTGGATAGTGAGGCAGTCGGCGGAGTAGTCGTGATCGACACCACCGACCCCGAACTGGCCATCCCGGTCGATGTAGCTCCCCCCAACAGTGTGACCTTCGCTCGGCTTCCCCTCACCGTGGGTGCGCCGGTCGAGGGCTAGAGTCGACAGCCGTGTCCGACACAGCGTTTCCCCAACCCGAGCTCGAGGCGTTGCCGACCATGCTGGATCTAGATGATCTCCAGGAAGAGTTGGACGACATCGACCGAGTGCTGCTCGATTTGGAAGGCAATCGGCCCGAACGTCGAGGAGTTGGCGATCGGAGCCCTAGTCTTCCCAACCCTTCGCAATCAGAAAGCCTCGCGCCCGCTCAGTAAGCGGGTACTGCTGCACGATTGACCAGAAGCGGGGCGTGTGGCCGAACTCCATGAGATGGGCCAACTCGTGAACGATCACGTAGTCGATGACCCACTCGGGAAACGATGCCAGCCGGTCTGACAACCTGATGCTGCCATCCGATGGAGTACACGACCCCCATCGCTGCTGCTGATTCGAGACCCAACGGATCGAGCGGGGGAGCGGGAGGTCGTAGTTCTCGGCCAACCGTTCGCTTCTTGCTCGTAGGTCGTGCTGATTGGCCTCCCGCTGGCGTTCGAATTTTGACCGGAAGTGCTCGACCATTTCGAGCTCCTCGGCCTGACTCAACCTGGCGGGAACCAGGACCTCGAGGATCGCGCCCTTCATTCGGGCCTCGGCAGTCTTTTTGCGACGAGCGCTTCGAATCACCCGGACATCAAGTCGGTCTGGTTCTACCCGCAACCGGAGCTGCTCAGGTTCAATCATCACACACGGTTCGGGTCGCCCCCGGTTAGAAGATCGTCGTCCAGCAACGTCAGCTGCTCGCCGGGCTGCCAATCTCCGTCAGTTCTGTTCAATATTCGCCCCGAGAGATTCGGCACTCGCCCGACCTCCAAACCGAGATGGGCTTCGAGATTGTGGATCACACCACCATGAGTCGCAACTAGCACCGTCGACGCCGCGACCTGTTCGTCGGCAATCCGGTGCAGGGCCGCCAGGTTTCTGTCGAGCAGCGAGGCATCAGTCTCGTATCCGTCCGGCCGTCTGTCTTCCGCCAGATAGCCCGGGTAGTCACGATCGATCTCCGGCCGAGTGAGACCAGACCACGGACCGGCGTTGCGTTCGACCAGACCATCGTCGGTGAGCACCGGGCCAACGCCGATGGCGGCGGCGATGATCAGCGCAGTTTCAAGGGCCCTCTGTTGGGTTGAGGAAACAACGGCGTCGACGGCACCTATCCGCTCCGAGGCCAGCCTGGCCTGTTCCCGACCCAACTCGGAGAGCGGAGGATCGGCCTGACCTTGCCAGCGGCCTTCGGCGTTCCATGTCGACTGCCCATGGCGCACGAGCAAAAGGGTGACGTCGGGTTGCATGACCGTCGAACCCTACACTTCTCCCTGTGATTGACCTCCGACTGTTTGCTCAGGCCAGAGAGGCCGCGGGCGAGAAAGTTGCCCAGTTCGAGGGGGCCACGGTTGGCGAGATCCTCGACGCTGCGGTTGCTCGCTTCGGCGACGATTTCTCCCAGGTCCTGGCCGGTTCGAAGGTGTGGCTCAACGGTGCACCAGCAGAACGTTCCGATGCCGTGGGCCCCGGTGATGAGGTTGCGGTTCTGCCGCCGGTCTCGGGCGGATGACCAAGGCCGGTTCTGCGTCGGACTCACGGACGCCGAACCGGCGTCGTAGGGCCGCCAACCAGCAGGCTCGACAGAAGGCCAAGCAACGAGAGCTTCGCTGGAAGCATCAGCGGCTCGCAGTGCCATATCTGGTCGACGGCCCAAAGGTCACACTTGGCGTGTTGTGGTTCCTGGCTTTGCTGGGCTCCGCCTACTACTGGCCGCCGGCCGTTGTGCCGGTGCTCGCGGTTGTCGCCAGTGTGGCCGCGCTCCAGGCCGGTCACGCCTGGTCACACCAGGAACTCTCTGATCGTCGGGTAACCGCAGCCGTCGCCGGCCTGATCGCTGCGAGCGCCTGGTTTGGCGCCTTTGGGCTGGGCGTGGCGTTGGTCGTCTCGGCCGCCGGACTGAGCATCTATGCCTGGACCACCCGAGGAACGACATCGGAGGCTCGATCCCGGCTGGCTGATGTCCTGGCTCGGGCGTCGCTTCCTGCTGGGGCGGCGGCCGGTGGATTGGCCGTCCTGGCCCTTGAACGAACCCCGACGTTCGTGTCGTTGGTACTGCTCGTCAGTTGCTACGAGGTTGGCGATTTTCTGGTTGGTTCAGGCTCGGCCAACGCGGTTGAAGGGCCAGTCGCCGGTCTGGTCGCAATGGCGCTCGCCGCGTGCGGGCTGTTCCTGGTCCTGCCGGAACCGTTCACCCAGATAACCCTGCCGCTGTTTGTCGGAGTGGCTGCGCTCGGCGCTCCTCTGGGACAGATCGGGGCTTCCGCTCTGTTGCCGCGGGGCGACTCCTGGGCCCCTGCGCTTCGACGGCTCGACTCCTATCTGGTCTCGTCCCCGCTATGGGCTCTTCTGGTTTAGGCCGGTTGCACGCTGGCGACCACTACCCTGGAAGGCCGTGATCGAACCACTGCGAAGCCTTCTCGCCGCCGAAGCCCTCGAAGGGCTCACCACCCGACCGTTGCCCGAGCTGCGCGATCTCCGGGTGCAGTGTTCTACCGTCGAAAACGACATCTCAATGGCTCGACGAGTCGCCCAGGGGCGGCTCGATATTGTCGGTCATGAGGTCCGGCGACGATCGGGCGGCGATGGCGAGCTCGAGTCCAATGTCTTGTTTGACCTTCCCGATGTCCTGGCTGAGGCGGCAGCGGGTGGGGCTCCCAGCGGGCGGCCCATAAACATCGGCGACCCCGGCGAGGTTGCTCTCAAAATGGTCGAACGACTCGACGTGGCGGCCTCTCCGGCCCAGCTTTCGAACGTCGGTGACCTCTCCGATGAGAATCTTCGGGAGCTCTTCGAACGGATCCGTAGCTTCGAGGTGGAACTGTCAGCTGTTCGCCGTCAGCTTCACGAGAGGATCGATGCCATCCAGTCCGAGATCGGTCGTCGGTATCGCGATGGCGAGGCATCGATCGAGAATCTCCTGTCGTGAGCACCGTCCAGCTGGCGCCCGGCACACCAGTTGCTTCGCTCACAGTTGGAATTCGCTCCGTCCGCTTTGACAAGATGACCGATGTGGAGCTGCCCGACTCACCCTCATCGATGTCGAAACCCGTTGCTCGGGAATCTTCAGACACTGTCTGGCGTTGAGCGAAACGATGCGCCGGGTCGCCGTTCTCTCACTTCACACCTCTCCTCTTGCCCAGCCGGGCACCGGAGACGGCGGAGGCATGAACGTCTATGTCCGGGAGCTGGTGTCGGCACTGGCCCAAGCTGGAGTTTCCTGCCGGGTCTACGTTCGTCGCTGGACCGACGATCTTCCCGAGCGGGTTGAGGTCGAGCCCGGTTTCGAGGTCGTACATGTGCCGGCCGGGGATCCGAACGTCGCAAAGGAAGACCTTCCCGGCCTGGTGCCGGAGTTCGCTGACTGGGTCGCCGCCGACCTTGAACCGTGGGAACCCGACGTCATTCACGCCAACTACTGGCTTTCAGGGGTTGCCGGCCAGATACTCAAGC
Organism: uncultured Acidimicrobiales bacterium; assembly: GCA_937930655.1. Lineage (GTDB taxonomy): Bacteria > Actinomycetota > Acidimicrobiia > Acidimicrobiales > SZUA-35 > JAHECQ01. Next base: position 7,001 of record CALHBU010000160.1, read on the forward strand.
GGCAACTCGATCTACCTTTGGTCACCACCTTCCACACCCTGGCTCGAGTTAAGGCGGTGCTTGGCGATTTCGAGCCCGAACGCCGAGCCCACGCCGAAGCCGAGGTGATGGCGTGCGCCGACACGGTCCTGGCCAATTGCACACCGGAGGCCGAACAGCTGGTCGAGTTCTACGACGCTGATGCCGAGCGGATCGAGACCGTCCCGCCCGGTGTCGAGCATGCGTTCTTCTCGCCCGGGAGCCAGGCTGGTGCGCGGTGGGCGGTCACTACCGACAACCGACCGCTTTTGCTTTTCGTTGGTCGGATACAGCCGCTCAAGGGTGTCGATGTTGCCGTCCAGGCTCTGGCCAAGGTCGAGCGCGACGATGCTCGCCTGTGGATCGTCGGTGGGGCCAGCGGCACCGAAGGAAGCACCGAGGTCTCCCGCATTCGGTCCATGATCTCCGACCTGGGCCTGACCGACCGGGTCGAGTTCCACCCACCCCAGCCCCATCACCTGCTTTCCACCTACTACCGGGCCGCCGATGTCTGTTTGGTGCCAAGCCGGTCCGAGTCGTTCGGTCTCGTGGCGCTGGAAGCTGCGGCGTGTGGTGTACCGGTCGTGGCCTCCGCGGTGGGCGGTTTGCTCACCCTGGTCGAGCACGGCCACACCGGCTATCTGGTCGAAAGTCGCGATCCCGATGAGTACGCGGCGTGGATCGACACGGTGCTCGGCGATCCCGTCCTGGCCCGCAGGCTCTCCATTTCAGCTGCAGCCCGGGCCCGTACCTACACCTGGAGTACATCGGCCGCCCGGTTGCGTCGCCTCTACGAGGACCTGGCCAACAAGCGCCCGGTGCCCTGCGCCGAGTCGCAGCTCGTCCTCAAGTGAACCATCGGTGAAACCACCTCTCGGTGTTGCTGAGCTCGAGGAGGTCGGTGCCTTCATCGATCAATGGCTTGCCACCCAACTCAGCGAAAACCCAGTGGTCGTGGCGGTCGATGCCAATGTGGACGGCCCTGGTTCATGGTTCGTTCGGCTGAAGGGCGAGGAGAAGGACGTCTTTACCGTTCGCTTCATGTTGCGGCAACGAACTCTTGCCTATGAGACCTACCTGATGCCTGCGCCGGAGGAGAATGATGCTGAGTTCTACCGTCACCTCCTCGCCAGGAATCGCGGGATGTACGGAGCCGCCCTCTGCGTTGGCGAAGAGAATGCCATCTTTCTCCAGGGCCAGCTCGACAGCCGGCAGGTCCTGGTCGAGGACGAGCTGGATCGTGTGCTGGGCTCGCTGTACGTCTGGGTGGAGCAGTTCTTCCGTCCCGCCCTCCGTATCGGCTTTGCGTCCAGATTCGGCATGTAGCAATTAAATACGTCTAACTACGTTTGAATACAGTAGAAGCTGGCTAGAGTGTCGCTGTCGAGTGGTGCTGACACCGTCATGGGGTCGGGGAAGCCCTGGGTGGCAGCCCACTCGACAACCAACCTGACCGGTGTAGTTTGCGGGCATGAAATTGCAGCTGATCGGTGGAGGCAAGATGGGCCAGGCCCTGGCGGGCGGGCTCCTTGGGGCTGGATGGGCGCAGGCCAGCGATCTCGCCATCGTCGAGGTGGCGCCTGAGATGCGGGCGGTGCTCACCGAGCTCTTTCCCGGTGTCACCGTTGTCGACCAGCCCCTCGCCTCCACCGACACCATCCTGGCAACCAAGCCGTGGGTCATCACCGACGTGGCGGCCGAGCTGGTGGAGCCTGGCCGGATCATGTCCATCGCCGCCGGCACCACCGTTGCTGCCATAGAAGCCGTCGTGCCTCCCGGAACTCCAGTGCTTCGGGTCATGCCGAACACGCCGGCGTTGGTTGGAGCCGGTGCCTCGGCGCTGGCTCCCGGCTCATCAGCCTCGGAGGACGATCTGGCCTGGGGCGTCTCGATTCTGGACTCAGTTGGAAAGGTCGATGTAGTAACCGAAGCCCAGATTGATGCTGTCACCGGCTTGTCTGGTTCGGGCCCGGCCTACTTCTTCCTCATCGCCGAAGCGTTGGCCGACGCTGGTGTAGCGGCTGGCCTGGCACGCGGAACAGCGGAAATGTTGGCCAATCAAACCATGCTGGGAGCAGCCAGAATGTTGCTTGAGACCGATGACAGTGCGTCTGCTCTTCGAGCTGGGGTGACCACACCGGCCGGCACAACGGCCGCCGGCCTTCGGGTCCTCGAACAACAGGGGGTCCGGGCCGCTCTCATCGATGCCGTGTTGGCTGCGACCGATCGTTCCCGGGAGCTGGGTAGCGTCGACGGGGCATGACCCGTTTCGACACCATCTCGTTTCTGACCGACTACGGCCTGGCCGACGAGTTCGTCGGCGTCGTGAAGTCGGTTATCCGCACCATTGCCCCAACCGTGGGTGTTGTCGACATCACCCACCAGATTGATCCTCACGATGTCAGGGCTGGCGGCTTGGCGCTGGCCCGATCGGTCCAGTACCTGGCACCCGGTGTCCTGCTGGCAGTCGTCGACCCGGGGGTCGGTACCGATCGTCGAGCTGTTGCCATCGAAGTAGCCGACGGCGGGGCGTATCTCGTGGGCCCTGATAACGGGTTACTTGCCCCCGCGGTCTCCATGGTGGGAGGAGCAACCGGGGCCTTCGTGCTCGACAACGCCGAGTATCACCTGCCGGCCGCTGGTCCGACTTTTGCCGGCCGGGATGTGTTTGGTCCGGTTGCCGCCCATCTGTGCCTTGGCGTGCCGGCTGACGAGCTTGGAACCCCGATCGATCCCGTGAAGTTGTTGCCCGGGGTACTTCCGGTGAGCGAGTCCGACGCCGATGGATCGATCCGGTCTGAGGTTCTCTGGGTCGATCACTTCGGGAACGCCCAACTCAACGTCGACCCGGGAGAGCTGGCCGGCTGGCCGGATTTCGTGCAGCTCACCGGTGCTGCCGTTACCCGCACTGCCCACCGAGTCGAGACCTACGCCTCGATTCCAACCGGCAGTATCGGCTTGGTGGTGGACTCCTATGGCCTGCTCAGCCTGGCGGTCGATCGCGGATCTGCCGCCTTCGAACTACAACTGGACGAAGGGCAGGAGATCACCCTCTCGCCAACAGATGGCCCGGCCTCCACCCCGAGCCCCGTAACCATCACTGCCCGACCGACGACCACCAATCCAGAGGACGCGCCGCGTCCGGAAGGGATGTCATGAGACCGGCGACCGTTGCCACCTTGGCCGTACTGATGCTGGCCGTACTCCTGGCCGGTGCGCTCCAGCTCTACGTTCTTGCTCGCTAGACCCCAGAACCGCTGAGATCGAACACCAGGTGGCTGACCGCCGCCGGCTCCATTGATGGACCGTCGCTGAACGGCAACGAGTCGGTCGAGATCGATTCGTCTACCGACATGAACCGATGGGTGGTCCACATGCGTCCATCGTCGCCATAGAACACACCGATGCCGACATAGTCGAACGACGGATCGAGGATGTTCTCGAGGTGGGTGGGGCTGGCGATGAACGCCGAGAAGAGTTGGTCGGTCTGGCCGGTAGCTGCAGTCCCGATGTTCTCTCCCATTTTCACCCAGTACACAGAAACACCGGTAGTGAGATCTTCGGCATGCACCAGATCCTCGATTGTCGCCAGGTGTTCGGCCCAGTCCCGGGATGGCTCAATCAGTTCAGGATGGACGTCGAGCGCGCGCAGGCCTTGGGAGGTTCTGAGTTCGTTGATCAACTCGACGAACGCAATCTCGTCATCGATTTCGGCGGCATCAACCGAACTGGCCGGTGCCAACGACGCGGATATGACCGCAGCAAGAAGAACGAGTTTGGCGACGAACTGCAAGGGGTGGTGTAGGTACTTTTGAGGCATGGGGGAGACAGCCTCGGAGTGCTCCGAGGTCCGACAAAGGTGTCGGCACACCAGCCCTGGGACTTGAGGGAGACGAACATCTAGGCTGAGGTCGATGGTTTGCCTGTCTCTTCCGAAACTGGCTCTCTGCCCGTCGGCTCTGTGGAAGTTGAGAACGGAATGAACCTGGCGGAGCGGTTCAAAGCACAACCGGCCGACCGGCCCGCGCTGGTGGTTCATGGTCGTGCCACCAGCTACGGAACTCTTAGTGAACGAGTCAATCGATGGCGGGGTGGGCTGATAGCCGCCGGTCTCGAACCGGGAGACCGGGTCGCAGTACTGGCGGGTAACAACGAGGTCTTCGTTGTCTCCTACCTGGCCATTCTCGGCGCCGGACTCGTCGCTGTGCCGCTGAATCCACAGTGTCCGGCCCCAGAACTGCGCAGACAGCTCGCCCAGGTCACCCCTCGGGCCATTGTCGTTGGCGAGACGGGGCAGGTGGCATGGGCTGCCCTCCAGGGTGAGGACCTCGGCTCGTTAGCGCTGCCTTTCGTGGCCGACGGGTCGGTGGTACCCGAGCTCGACCGGGCAACGCCTGCGCCAGTGGTAAGCGTCCCAGACGATCACCCCGCAGTCCTGTTGTTTACTTCCGGAACCTCTGGTCCATCGAAACCGGCGGTTCTGACTCACGGCAACTTCTGGGCCAGCATGCTGTCGCTCTCGCAGATGCCCGACGTCGACCTCTCCAAGCATCACCTGGTGCTCGCTGTCATTCCTCTCTTCCACATCTTCGGTCTCAACGTGATCATCAATCTGGGCCTGATGGTGGGCGCCACCCTGGTACTCGAAGACCATGTCGCTCCTCGCCGGACGGTTGAGCTCATCGGTTCTCACCGGATCACCATGATGTTGGGCCCACCGAACATGTGGGCCGCCTTCGGGCGTGACCCAACCCTTGTTCGCACCGACTTCGCAACGGTTGAGATCGCCGTGTCGGGAGCCGCCAAGCTGGAGCCGAAGATGTGGCTCGATCTCAACGACCGGCTCGGTCTCGACATACGGGAGGGCTACGGCCTGACAGAGACCTGCGCAACGGTGGCGTCGGCCGCCGGCGTCGACTCACCCCCGGGCTCGGTCGGTGTACCAATGCCCGGAGTCGATGTTCGATTGCTCGACAACGGCGGGAACGATGTTCTGATCGGTGATCCCGGCGAGGTGCATGTCCGCGGACCCATGGTGTCGCCCGGATACTGGGAGGACGGCCAGATTGTCAGCCACAGCCGTACCTCCGACGGTTGGCTTCAGACCGGCGATCTGGCGGTCGTCGACGACAACGGACATCTCTCAATCATCGATCGTTTGAAGGATCTCATCATCGTCTCGGGCTTCAACGTG
>CALHBU010000161.1 GCA_937930655.1 uncultured Acidimicrobiales bacterium
GTCTCGACCGAAGCGAGGTGCATGGGCGATGAGTATGGCTACCTTTTCGCCAATGATCGAGACAATGCCCAACGTGCTCGTCATTGGAGCGGGGCACGCCGGGGCGTCGGTGGCTGCGGCAGCTGTCGAGGCCGGTCTCCAAACAACGGTGTGGGGTCGTCGCCCGTTGGCCGAGCTGAGCTCGGCGTTCAAACGGCTCGGTGTCGACTACCGGCAGATGGACTGGTGGGAGCAGCCAGATCCAGGGCGGCAGTTGGAGGACGTGCACTGGCTCGTTCTCGCCGATGAGCCTCGAGACATCAAAGGCACAGATCACGGACGTCAGGCCCACAGCGACCGGGCTGAGCAGCGCTATCGGATGCTGGAGACCGTTGGTTTCACCGAGCCCTCTCGATCGGTGGTGCGGATCGGAAGCCCAGCTGGTGAGCGGCCGGACCCAACGTTCTCCGGCGCCCGGGACCTTCCGTATGTTCGCTTGAAACTCTTGTTGGCGCAGCGAGCCGACGAGGCCGCCGCCCGGGGGCTGCGACTCAGCACCATCGCCCCAGCCGAAATTCACTCCCCGTACTCCACCTATAGCGACGATCCATACCGTCTGGGTCTCGCTCGTCTCAAGTCGTTGTCGGTCGTCCACGATGTCCCGGTCGCAGCCGTTTCGGATCAGTCGCTGGGTGAGGCAGTTCTCCTGGCCTCCGCCCTCGCTACACCCGGGAGTTGGCTAGAGGTGGCCGATGGCACCCTGGGCCCGGGGCGAGCTCTTCAGATGATGGCCTCGACCCTCGGCCGCTCTCCCCTTCCGCCACTCGTTGAGTGGCTCCCTGGCGGATCCCATCATCTCTTCGATGTGCTTCATCACCGTGCGGCCGTCGACCTCGACCATCTGATCGCCGGCACCAGGGGCTGGGAGCATGAGTTGGCTCCGCTACGTTCCGTGCGCGACGCACAATCAGCACTGGCCGGTGCATCGTTCTGGTGGGCCGGTGCAGATGCCGTGGCACGTGCCCGCCGGACAACGGGAGCCAGCTGGGGCGCCGCCTTGGGTTCGATGGCCCGGGCCGTCGGCCAGCAGGTTGGCGGCGAACTCTTGGGAGTCATGTTGGCCCTCGGAACCGATCGAACCGTCAGCGCTATCGATGACTTGGATAGCCGCCTCAGGTCAGAACGACCCCCGTTGGCGTCTCGGTTGCTGGACCCTACCCAGCCGACGGCGACGGAACGAGCACAGCGACTCTCGGCAGCAGTCGAACGTCAGGCTGCTCGCTCGAGCATGTAACCAATCAAGCGACGCACGAATCGTCCACTGTCGTTGTTGGCGGCGGCACCAAATGCGTGGCCGTAGCTGTCCTCGGCTCGAAGAGCGAACAGCCGTGCGTACTCTTCGGCGAAAGCAATGCTTCCGTGGTCTTGCATGAGCTGGCGAATGTCTTGGGCTTCGGCCATGGTCCGGTCCTGACGAACTCGGCGAAGATAGTCCGAGAGGAACTGACGCTCGGAGCCGTGGAGTTCACCGAGAAGGTGAATGAGCATCAAGGTCCGCTTGCCCTCAAGTAGGTCGCCGAGAATCTCTTTGCCGTAGACCGCCTCGTCCCCGATCAGGTTCAGGACATCGTCCCGGATCTGGAACGCCGCTCCGAGATGGAAGCCAAAGTCGACCATGGCGTCGGGATTCTTGGTGCCAAGCGAGCCAATCAGGGCGCCAACCCTGAGCGGATGCACAGTGGTGTACCAGCAGGTCTTGCGCATGATCAGATCGAGGTAGTCGTCTGGTGTGAGGTCGACGACGCCGTCGCGGATCCAACCAAGCTCTATTGCCTGGCCTTCGAGCGTGTGCCTGGCCATCACCGTGAATTCGTCCGCCACCAACGTCGCCAGACGGTGACCGAGCAACGACGCGTTGCGTCGGAGCGGCTCGAAGCCAAGGATGGCCAAACCGTCGCCGGCATTGAGAGCCAACGGGATGCCATGAGTCTGGTGAAGGGTGGGGAGTCCCCGCCGAAGCTCACTCTCATCCTCGATGTCGTCATGAATGAGAAAGGCGTTGTGCAGCAGCTCCATCGCTACCGCCGAAGGGAGCGCTTCAGAAAGCCGACCGCCATGGGCTTCTGCAGTAGCGAGACAAAGAGCAGGCCGGATCCCCTTGCCCTCGCGTTGGGGATAGTCGGCCATCAGATCGTAGAGCCAGTTAGCCGGGTCTCCCGTTGGCAGATCGTGGGCGAGGGCCTCAGCAAGCAGTAGCTGATAGTGGGCGAGGCCGTCCTCGACAGCGCTGCCTGTGGTGGTCACCCGTCGCTGCCGTGAACCCGCACCGTGAGGGGCAGAACGAACGCGGGGTCGCCTGTGAGCAAGATCTGACCGTGGAAAACACCGATTGGTGTGTCTTCCAAGACGACCACCTTCACGATGAACGAGGCCTCCGTACCGTTGCCCGGAGCTCCAGTGTCGGCGGTGCGTCGCAACGTCACAGAGTCGGCCGCCAAGCGATTGCCGTCATGGCCCATGAGATCGGTGGCCCAAGGGTCAAGCCCCGGTAGGGAGATCTCGGTCGTTCCGACGCCGTCAAGGACTGCGACCGACGCCAGGCGAGTCTTTGGCCCAGCATCATCGGCCAGACCAAAGGGCATCTGGGCAAAAAATCGCTTGGCCGCCTCACCCATTTGATCGACCGATCTCTCAAAGTCAGCGAAGACATCTCGGCCCGATGGCCCCGATCTGTTGTCGGATGCTCCGGTCTCCGGACCCATTGGTCCACTAGGGGCATCATCGGCATTCCCAACAAAGCTCCCGACCACTCTCTCGCTCGACGCAGCTGCATCGCGCCAGACATCGGCCAATGCGTTCAGGTTGGCGACCGGGTCCATGGAACGCATGAGATCCTGCCAACGCTCGTCGGCGCCGGGCTCTTCAGACGACATGAGCGCAGGGTAGGGGCCGGTCCTGGCTGCTGTCACTCGAAGCGGCCGAGTGTCATGTCAGGTTGCTGAGGACCATCTAGGATCGTCTTGAGGGTCAGCGCGGTCCTAGGGAGGGAAACCCGTCGTGCCGAAGCGAGAAGCACTGCTCACGCTGTATGGAGCACTGGGCACCGACGACGAAACCAGGGCATCCCGACGTTCGTTGTTTTCCCGTCTCACCGAAGCCGAGTATCTCAGTAGTTCCGAAGAGATCGGAAAGGGCGGTGTTCCCAGAAATCGGCTGCAGCCGGAGATTGACAACGCGGCTCAGGTTCTTGCCCCAACCAACCCGAACCTCAGAGTAGGTGCCGAGGACCACCCAGTCCTACGGGTCGAGCTGCTGGAGGGGCTAGTAGCACTGGCGACACGCCACGTCTTCGATGACCGAGACGCCTTTAGCACCGATCAGACCCTCAACCGGTTGGCCGGTCAATTGGTGGCTGACCCCGCCGACGCCCCTCGCCTATTGGAGATTATTCACCAGCAGCGGGAAAGCGAGACACTCCGGTTGTCGCAGCCACGGCTGGTCGATGATGCCTCCGAGCTCGCATTGTCGGTCACCTCGCCGGCAGTCTCCACCTCGGCCCTCGCCCATATCCAAGCCACCGTCGGCAACCAGTTCCAACTGGCCGGTGGGCTTCAGCCCGGCGTTGGGGCCGAGCCCGGGGTCCACTGTCGGGTTCGCCTTGTGCCGGTCACTATCGACCAGGAGGGCGCCTACGCCCTGTCGTTCGTCACCACTCTCGACCCGGTCGAACTTCCAGCGACAGTCTCGCCCCAGGATTTCGTTGATGCCCTCTTCGAACCGGCCAACTGGCCCAGTCGGCACCCCTTCTGGTGCTCCATGGTCGAGGAACCGGCAGCCGATCATGCTCCCGGTGCGCCTGGGCTGATAGCCACGATGGAACAGGCGCAGGTGGTGGCAACCGCAGCTGGCGCCCAGTTCGGCCAGCGTCGCGTGTACCGCGAGTCGGTTGGTACCTGCGAGGCCAGCGGAGGGCAGGGCACCTGGCCCAATACCGTCCTGGTGTTCACCGATAGTCGCTCCGGTACCCAGGCCGATGGATCGATCCATCACTATCTCGAGTATCGCCTGGTGCCGGGGGCCTCCGAGCTCTTGTCGCTCGACGATGGCACCATCCAAGTGATCGAGCGAGGGCAGACAATCTTCGTCACCGTCACCAAGATGTTGTTTTTCAACGAGACTGAGTTTTCTAGTCAGGGAGAAGCAATGGCCGACTATGCCCGAGTCTCTGGCTGGGCCGAGAATACCCGGCTCTTCCTTATGAGCTGGCTCAACGATCAATGATCGACGAACATCCACAGACCATCAGCACTACCGGGAGGGGACACACGTGTCGCTCGCAGATGAAGTAGCGAGGCTTGATCAGAACAGAACCGATGCCAACGCCAAAATGGTGGCGGCTTACGACGAGATTCGGGCCCTGACCGACGTGGCCACGAGCGGAAGCACGCAGGGTCAGAAGAATGCGGCGGCTTCAGCCATCATCGGCCACACAGCCAACCTCTGGATACAGGGTCTCCGGGCTGCTGCTGTCGCAGCTAGTGCCCCCGGGGTGGTGGCGGCTGCCGTTATTTCCGACATGGACAAGCAGCAGCCCTGACATGACTGATAGCAGCCCTGAAACGCGTCTTTCACTGGAAGAGACGACGCCACTCACTGAGGTATTGGAGTCGACGGCAGAACGGATAAGAGAGGCCCTCGACGTGCTCACGCCCAAGGCGGAGCGCTTGGTCTCCGACGCCACTCGGGCGCAGAACCCCGACACCTCGGTGACCACAACGGTGGCCAATCTGGCCGACTTTTGGGGAGCCTGGATGGATCAGGCGGCGCTCGGTGCCGAACGGCTGGCCAGCAACCTGACTCTGTTGACCCATGACACCATTCCTCCGGTCGAGTGGCTTAGCCAGACCCCGATCGATGTGCCTGCGGTGGCCCACAACTGCATCTTCCGGGTCACTGGCTTGACCTCCAGCGAGGGTCGGCTCATCACCAATCGAGAAGTCACCGTCGTGCGCCCCGATCTCACGCCGTTCACCCCTTTCAACCCAGCAGTGCCCTCAGAGTGGCCCGGGCAGGTGTACCTCCGAATCCGGACGTTCGGATGGGTGCCTACCGGCCCAGTCGCCGGACAACTGGTGCCTGTTCACCCCTCTCTTCTGCAGCCCGTGGGCGACAGTATTCCCATCTACTGCGCGCTGGGCTGAGAACCCCGGGACCGACTGTTCTAAGGTCAGAGCCAGCTAACACGAAACGAACGCGCTTGCCCTCACCCGTCGCTCCGGAATCCTGGCGCCTTCTCACCATCGTCTTCGTCGATGTTGTGGGCTCCACTCCGCTCTCGGTCCTCCTGGACGGAGAGGACTATGTCGCGCTCATCGACCGCTACCAGGCCATCACCGACCCACTCATCGACAAGCACAACGGCTTTTTGGGTCGGGATGAAGGTGACGGGCGCTTCATTTGGTTTGGCT
>CALHBU010000162.1 GCA_937930655.1 uncultured Acidimicrobiales bacterium
ACCGCCTGCATCACAACGGTCAGAAAGCGCTCGTTGTCGATGAAGCTCGGATCCATGTTGATAGCCCCGAAGAGACTGGGCGAGTTCAACCGTCGGCTCCACAAGGAGATTTGGCGGGTGCATTCCCTCAAAATCCAGGCATGGAGCGGCACGACGATCGGCGAGGCGCGGAGCGCGTCAAGGAAGGTGCCGGGGCTGATCAGTTCGGCTCCTGTCGGTCCGGCGTCGGGGGCCAGCCATCGGAGCATGGCCTCGAAGCCAACGAGCGAACCGGATGTCAGAGAGACAATGGGTTGGTAGTAGAGCTGAAACTCGTCGTTCTCAAAGGCCCGCTGCAGTCGAACAGCCAAAACTTCGGGCTTCCGTCGGAGGGTGTAACCCTCATCGCGGATGACCACGGAGTTGCGGCCACGGATGCGGGCCTCGGCCAACGCAGCCTCGGCCTCGACAAGCAAGAGCCGTTCGGAGAGGTCGGGGTCGCTCATGACGCCGGCGACAGCTACCTCAACGGGGACGATGAAACTCTGAAACGTCACTTGCAAAGGCACCGATGCCACCAGGTCGGCCGCCACTCGGGAAGCTTCCTCAACACCGAAGAGCCCGGGCCAGATCACGGCGAACTCCGAACCTAGGTAGCGGGCCAAATCACCCCTGGTTCCCACAGCAGATTCGAGCGCCTCGGCGACAGCCTGGAGGACTTCATCACCGACAGCGCTGCCGTACCCACCGTTTATCTCGGCCAGGTTCGATACCGAAACCAGCAGGAAACCGAATCGATCGCCTGTTCTACGGCTTCGATTGAGCAGATCAGAGATCCACGTTTCGACCTGCCAACGGTCGGGCAGACCGGTTAGTCCGTCAACGTGAGCAGCGTCGGGCGCGAGTGCATTCGATTGATCGTTCGACTTACGGAAACCCATGCACCTTCCTTGCTCACTGGTTCCCAACCATCGGCACGTAGAAGACCGACTTGAGCATTCACCGGACTATCAGGCCTGGTGCGATTTGAGCTCGTCGAGGGTCGCCCACTCGAGCATGGCGGCATGGGTTGCCTCCAAGACCAGCTTCGGGGCCTTGCCAGCATCGAAGGCTTCCTTCCAGCGAGCTGCGCACAGGCACCACTGGTCACCCTCGGCAAGACCCTTGAATCCGAAAGCCGGGTTCGGCGTTGACAGGTCGTTGCCCTGAGCCTTGCTGAATTCCAGGAAGTCGTCTGTTACCCGGGCACACACCACGTGAACGCCGGCATCGTCAGCTCCGGTGTTGCAGCAGCCGTCTCGGAAGAACCCGGTGATGGGGTCCTGGGAGCAACTCTCAAGATCTGTACCGAGCACGTTCTGGGCCATGCCGCCATTGGAGCAGACGGGGCCTCTACGGTGCACACCGTGGCCACCGACCGGACTCCGACCTCAGGTCGCAGCGCTCGTTGGGCAGTGCCGCTTGGGCTCCTGGTTCTGTCAACCGCGTGCACCAGTCTCGGCACCGATACCGGCGCCGGAGAGAGCGGGACAAGTCCAACTACAGAGTTGACCTCGCCGTCGGTCGAGCAAAGCTCGACCAGTGAGCCAACGGCAACCACCACCCCGGTTCCCACGTTGACCCGGCCTGACTGGCTCGGGCAGCGGCCGCTAGCGACTGACAGCCGGGGCTTCGGCATTCCCCAGCCAACGCCAGAAGAACTAGAAGACCGACTCTTGCCGACCATCGACACGCTGCCACCACCGGCCGATGACACCTTCACCGCCACCATCGAGCCTCTCGATGGCGAACCGCTCGCCCGATCAACATGGGAGGAAGGCTGTCCGGTGGCTCCCGAGGACCTCCGCTACGTCACCGTCACCTTTCTTGGCTTCGATGGCTTGAGCCACGTTGGCGAACTGATCGTCGGCGCCGAGTGGGCGGAACAGATTGTCGGTGTGTTCGAAAAAGCATGGGATGCCGGGTTCCCGTTCGAGGAGATGCGGGTTGTCACCCCGGCCGATCTCGACGCCGAGCCAACGGGCGACAGTAACAACACCGCCAGCTTCGTGTGCCGTGCAGTCACCGGCGGTTCCCGCTTCTCGGAACACGCCTATGGATTAGCCATCGACATCAACCCGTTCCATAACCCCTACGTCCGGGGCAACGTCGTTCTCCCCGAGCTGGCTAGCTCCTATCTCGAGCGAGACAATCTCCGAGAAGGCATGCTCACCGCTGACCATCCTGTTGTTCTGGCCTTCAAGGACATGGGCTGGGCGTGGGGTGGCGACTGGAACTCTCTGAAAGACTGGCAGCACTTTTCTCACAACGGGCTGTAACCGACCAGGAGCAAGGAGACGCAATGGCGATACCCACGACGTTGGCTGGCATGAGCTTGGACCCTGTGATTCACGAGGTCGACGAGCGCTGGACCATGTCCTATGCCACCGCCCTCGGTGACCATCAGGACCACTACCTCGACACCACCCGAGCCGACGGTGTTGTGGGTCATCCTCTTTTCTCGGTGTGCCCGGAGTGGCCGGTCATCGTTCAGTCCCGGCAGCTCTCAGAAAATCTTGGGGTTACCCGGGACGAAGTCCTCACCGGGGTGCATGCCACCCATGATGTTGTTGTGCATCGTCTTGCCCGGCCCGGCGATGTCCTGTCGACATCGCTCGAGATGGTTGGCCTGGTCGGCATTAAGCCCGGCGCCATGTCGACAACTCGGCTGGAAACGGTCGACGCCAACGGCCAGCCGGTGGCCAGCACCACGCAGAACGGCATTTATCTCGGCGTCCCAGCCGAAGGCGATGATCGACCCGACCCGTCTCCACCACCGCCGATCGAGGGAACCGAACGGCGCGGAGATCCTCACACCGTGGCCATCGATGTTTCGGCCGGCGCAGCCCACGTCTACACCGAATGCGCACGAATTTGGAACCCCATTCACACCGACAAAGCGGTGGCGTTGGCCGCCGGTCTGCCCGACATCATTCTTCACGGGACCGCCAACCTGGCCTATGGCGTCTCGGCTGTGGTGGCGGCTGAGGCTGCCGACGATCCTCATCAGGTTCGACGGATCTCCTGCCGGTTTGCGGCCATGGTGCTCCTGCCATCGACCATCACGATTCGGATGTGGCCAGCCAATGACACCGGCGATGGTCGCCGGACCGTGCCATTCGAAGTACTGAATCAACAAGGTGAGCCCGCGGTGAAGGATGGATTGCTTGTCCTTGGCCCAATCCAGACAGGGAGTGCGACATGAGTGGTGATGGTCCAGTCAGCTTTGATCTGAGTGGCAAGGTGGCGGTGGTGACCGGCGGCAGCCGGGGCATGGGCAAGGAGATGATCAAAGCGTTCGCCCAATGCGGGGCCGATGTTGTCATCGCCAGTCGCAAGTTCGATGCTTGCGCCATGCTGGCCAAGGAGGTCGAGGCCAGCACCGGACAACGGGCCCTTCCGGTGGAGTGCCACGTTGGCTATTGGGATCAGTGCAATGGGTTGGCCGAGACCGTGTACGAGGAGTTCGGCCAGTGTGATGTGTTGGTCAACAACGCCGGCATGTCACCGCTCTACGACTCGGTGGCCGACATCTCAGAGTCGCTCTACGACAAGGTGCTCGACGTCAACCTCAAGGGGCCCTTTCGGCTCATGGCACTGTTCGGCGACCGGATGTCGAAGACCGAGGCCGGTGGCTCGATCATCAACGTGAGTTCGGTGGCGGCGGTGCGTCCCACTCCCAACGAGGCCACCTACGGGGCGGCCAAGGCCGGGCTCAATGCCCTGACCCTTTCGCTGGCCCGAGAGTACGGACCGAAGGTGCGGGTGAACTGCATCATGCCTGGACCGTTCCTCACCGATATCGCAAAAGCCTGGGATCTCGAAGACTTCGCCAAGCGAGCCGAGGAGACCATTGCCCTTCAGCGGGGCGGCGAGCCGGACGAAGTGGTTGGCGCTGCGCTTTATTTCGCCAGCGACCTGTCGAGCTACACCACGGGCAGCATCTTGAAGATCGACGGCGGGGCCGTCTATCCGGCCAGTTGAAGCTGGCTACACCTCGCTGAACGACACGTCCTGAGCGCCTTCCCAGAGGACCGTCTTTCCCAGAGCCGTCAGATGTTCGGCGCCCTCGACAACGGTGGCGAAGTGGTTGCCCGCGAGCTGGCCGGCCTTGGAGGCGAAGTTCACATAGCCGTAGCCAAGAAGAAGTTCTGTCTCGCTCACACCGCCGGGGTAGAGAATGAGCTCCCCAGGGTGGGGATAGGAGGTGGCATTCTCCGGACCGATACCGACGTCGAGTTCGCCCATGGGGACCCAACCGGCCTCGCCGCTCCACCGAACGTGAATGATCTTCGACGTAAGCGGCAACAGCCGACGGAAAGCCTCAACAGTCTTCGGAGCCGCATCGGTTTCGAGTCGAAGCTGGAACGAGAACGGGCCGGCGTCCAAACGAAGCATGGCTGCAATCTAGGGCCTCACACCCGTTCCACCCGCGTGGTGCCGAACATGCCGGAAGGCTTGAACGACAGCACCACCAGGATCACGACGAAGGCGACAGCCAAACTGAGGTTGCGGAGAAAGGCAAGAGGTTCCCAGTCTCCGAGGTAGCCGACCAGCAGTGATTGGATGAGGCCGATGACGATGCCGCCGACGGCTGCCCCTGGCAAGGAATCAAGGCCGCCAAGAGCTGCCGCCGCGAACGAGAAGATCAGAAGACTGGCCATCATGTTCGGCTGAAGGAAGAGTCGTGGAGCGACCAACGAGGCACCGAGCGTGCCGAATGAGCAAGCGAGCGCCCAACCAAACATCAGCGTGCGGCCGGTCTTGATTCCGACCAAGGCCGAGCTCTCCGAGTTGGACGACACGGCCCGAAAGGCCAGACCGATCTTGGTCTTGGTGAGCGCGACCCAGAGGGCAACAAGGATTCCGCCCAGCATGAACCAGGTGCCGATGCCGTCATAGAACAAGCGAGCACCACCGATACTCACGAAGTCGTCAGGACCGTCGGGGAACAGCGACGGAAACGCTCGTGGCTGATAGTTCCAAATCTCTCCCGCGACTGCATTGAGTATGAGAAACAACCCGAGCGTGATGAGAACCACGGGGAGTGGATTGCTGGGATCGAACGGCCTGATAAGCACTCGCTCAACCGTCGCCCCGAGGACCGCCGAGATCGCCATGGCAATCGGAATGGCCAGCCAGATGTTGACGCCCTGCTCGACGCTGATCACATAGGCGATGAAGGCTCCGAACATGGCCAGTTCGCCCTGGGCGAAGTTGATGAGTGTCGTCGCCTTGAAGATGAGGACAAGCGCCACCGCCACCACGGCATAGATCGCTCCAAGGGTGAGCCCATCGAAGAGCCGTTGCAGAAAGAGAGTCATTTGAGCCTGGTCCAATCGCTTGAGAAAGTACTAATACGAACATACTAAGTAGTATGATTGTATTAGTAGCTGACCAGCAGGCTTCGGTCAAGACCTACCTCTGTCACGACCCCTCTAAACAGTGGCCGAAGTAGGTCTCGCCGTACCAGTAGTTCGGAGTATCTGTCGCTTGGCCCTTCACCCACGCGCAGAGCGCAGTGGTGCCGTTCACATCGAGGACATCTACGTCGGACCACTGCTCGGACTCCGCGTCGTATCGCATCATTGGACCACCCTCGATGAGGTGCCGATCGGCCAGTCCTTCGGTTCGGTAGGCAACACCGGGCGGGAGCATCGGGTGGTCAAGATCGAGCGAGTGCATCGTCAGGAGCAGGTTGGAACGGGAAACACCTCCCGGCAACGCATCGGCGATGCGAAGGGCTTCCACCAATGACCAGCCGACATCGATGAAGCCGAACAACGGCAGTGAGTAGGTTCCGTCGAGACCACGAGCACCGAGCTCGCTGCTGACCCAGTCGGCCAGCGGGCCGTTGTCGGGCTTGGACGCAGTTCTGAAACGAAAGTCATTCCCTTCGATCGCCAGTGCACCATTGCCGGCGTCGCCGGCCGGAATCAGATAGGCATTTGGTTGCATGCAGACCGATGCGGTGAGGAAGATGCGATCGGGTCGTTCAACATTGCCGACCAGGCCGTGCTCTAACGCCCCTTCAAGCGCCAAAAGACATGGGTTCCCGGCAGTCATCTGGATATAGACGTCGGGATCGAAACCGGCCACCTGAGCCAGAAGCGGCCGAATGTCGGGCGCTGCTGGATCATGCCAGACCGCATTGAAGTCACTGACGATTCCCGGCCTACGTTCGATGGCCTCCCGGAAGGAGGATTCGTAGAAGCTGCCAAAGCCCTCCATCACCATGGCGGCCACACTCACCGGCAAGCGGTCAGCGTGCTCCTCCTGAAGCCAGGTAAGCCAGAGCTCGACCTCGGCCGCAAACGACAGCTGACCTCCGACGACCCACGGCAAGTCAGTGTCGCTGAGCGCAGGGTGAGCGGCCTGAGCAAGAGGCAACGGCACGCAGGCCTTTTCCAGCAACGGTGCCACCGCCAGAGTGTTCGGAGCCCAAGCGGTATGAACGGCAAGAACGTCGTCATCGATCAGCAACTGCTCGACGATGTCGACCGTGGCGGCCGGAACGTAGCTGTCGTCGTGCACCACCAGTTCAAGCCGGCGCCCGCCGATTCCTCCGTTCTCGTTGACGAAATCCAGATAGGCCTCGACACCCGGTGAGTACGTCGAGTCCGCTATAGCACCGGACAACGGCGCCGTCTGAGCCAATCGAATCGTCTCGTCGTCGACTCCTGCGTCGTCAGACCAGCCCTCGGGACATCCGTTCAGGTCGACAACCAACCCACCAGGACCTCGTACGACATTGTCAGTGCCCCTACCCCACGTTCCAGCCTCGATACCGACCGTCAGCCGATCGATGACCCGCTGGCGGTTCCGTTGCCAGCAAGCGAAGACGGCCTCAACATCGGGGCTGGCATCACAGTCCTCAGCTTCCGAGGTTGGAGCTACCAATTCTAAGACCGTGGTGCTGACAGGGGCCTCGGTGGTCGGTGATGGCGCCGAGATCACCTCGGTCGAGGAGGTCGTCGGCATCGCTTCCGGTTGTGCAACCGTGCAGGCCGAGAGCGATGCGATCGCCACCAGCCCGCGCCTGCCCCATCCGCTCATCCAATCAATGCAATCACAGCCCTACGACCGATACCGGCCTCGCAACAGGTCCGTAACGGGATCGCCGAGCCTCTCAAGACCAGATGCAAAACAGGTAGGTTGCGGGCCGTGACCGAGCCCCTCACCGACGAGCAGCGACGGGATGCGGCGGCGGGCGACGTCAACGTCCTCGCCGTGCTGATGTTGGGCGGAACGCTGATCTTCGGCGCGGTGAACCTGTGGATCGGCACCATGGGTTGGATCGCCGCCGTGCTATCCATCACCTCGACGCTTGCATGGTCGGTCGGGCTCTGGCGACGGTCCCCGGTCACCACCGCCTTCGTCAAGATCGGCTTCGGGCTGAGCGGCCTGGCCGCCCCGATCATCGGATTGTTCGGCATCGTGGCCGGGCTCATGGGATTCACCTGGGGCTGGGCTGTGCTCGGCGGAGCCGTCGGCTACTTCGCCTACTCCGTCCTAGGCCTAGAAATCATCGAACGAGCCCACGAGACGGGCGTGATCGAGCGCTACTGAATGCTCTCGTGAAAAGAGCGCAGATCCACATCAACCAGGCTCTCGACGATCCGGTCGGCATGGGAGAAGTCCAGCAGCCGACTGATGGGGTTGGGGCAAGCGATGGTGGTTAGACCTGCGCTGTTGGCCGCCTTGACGCCGGTAGGCGAGTCCTCCAGAGCAACCGACCGTACCGGGTCGACATCGAGCGCCTCACACGCCATCCGATAGGTCGTCGGATCGGGTTTGCCCGGCACCCCTGGCCCAGCACACGACAAAAAGGTAAAGCGGTCTAGCAAGCCACGTGGTTCGAGGTGACGCTCGATCCAGTCCCGAGGTGAGCTGGAAGCCAGCGCCACGCCAAGCCCCAGTTCCTGGGCCTGATCGAGCACATCAACCACCCCGGGCCGCAGCGGCTGCTCGTCGAGGCACTGCTCGACCATTCGCTTGGCGATGATCTGCTCATCAGCCTCGGTGAGCGAACGTCCCATCAACTCTTCCAGCAGCGCCCGACGATTGAGATGGTCCGGGTGATTGCTGGGCAGCCCAAGGGACCGTACCCAGAGGTCGAGCCCTATGGGCTCGACGCCGAAGTGACGATAGGTATCGGACCACGCCTCGAAAAGTGGCGTCTCGGTATCGAGAATGGTTCCGTCGAAGTCGAAGACGACGGCTTCAGGTTGCGGCGGGCTGGGAATCAGCCGAGCTCGGAGCCGACGATGGACACAAAGCTCACGCACTCGCCAGGGGCTCCGCCGAGGTTGTGGGTCATACCCATGGTCTTGCCGCCTTCGGTGACGCTCTTGATCTGGCGATCCTCAGGGGCTTCCTTGCGGAGCTGGAGCCAGCACTCGAAGAGCATTCGGAGACCGGAAGCTCCGATGGGGTGACCAAAGCTCTTGAGACCACCGTCGGGGTTGATCGGTAGTTCGCCGTCGAGGTCGTAGGTACCGGCCATGACCTCTTTCCAACCAAGGCCACGCTCGGCAAACCCGAGGTCTTCCATGAGGACGAGCTCGGTTGGCGTGAAGCAGTCGTGGACCTCGGCCATGGCAATCTCGGCCCGAGGATTCTCGATACCGGCCTGCTTGTAGGCGTCGTCGGCGCAGCGGGACACCTCGTGGAAGGTGGTGTAGTCGTAGTCGGGGTCGATGGGGCCAGCGGCCGGTCCAGCGGTGAACGACAGCGCCTTCACATAGAGGGGATTGTCGGTGTACTTGTGGGCGTCTTCCGCCCGACAGATGATGGCGGCGGCCGAACCGTCGCTCACACCAGAGCAGTCGAAGATACCGAGCTGGCCAGCGATAAGCGGGGCATTGCAGATGGCGTCCTTGCCAACTTCCTTGCGGAACTGGGCCCGAGGGTTGCGGGCGCCGTTGTAATGGTTCTTCCAAGCGATCCGGGTGAGGACGTCCTTCATCTCGGTCTCGTCAACGCCGTACTTGTCGGCGTAAGCCGGAGCCAGAAGGCTGAACATGGCGGGGGCGGTGAGATCGGACAGGGTGCCGTCGTCGGGAATGTTGCCGCCGACCAGACCGGACATGCCGTTGTCCTTGAGCTTCTCCACGCCGATGGCCATGACGGTGTCGTAGGCGCCAGAAGCAACGGCGTAACACGCATTGCGGAAGGCCTCGGACCCGGTGGCGCACATGTTCTCGACCCTGGTGACCGGCTTGTAGTCGATCTTGAGCGCTGAGCTAAGCGTGAGACCGGAGACGCCGGAGCCGTAGGTCCCGAACCAGTAGGCGTCGATGTCGTCCTGATCGATCCCGGCTGAGGCGTAGGCCTCCTGGGAGGCGTCGATGAGCATGTCGTCGACCGACTTGTCCCAGTGCTCACCGAAGTTGGTGCAGCCCATTCCGACGATGGCTACCTGATCCTTGATGCCGTTCGAACCCATGGCGTTGCTCTCTTTCCCGTGTGGCTTCCCCGTATGGGATGGTCCCGTGTGATGCTTCTCTTTTTTGCGATCTACCTACAAAGCTAGGCCGTGAGTGGCTTTGCTTTCCAGAAATAGTTGTGCACTCCCCCGGCCGTCATCATACGACGGAACGTCATTTGCACCCGATCACCGATCTTTACATCTTCGGCATCGGCCAGCTGGCAATTGAATCGGCCCCCACCATCGAAGTCGATGACAACGGCGATAGTGGGCGGTGACAGGGAGTAGGCGAGGCGGTCGATGGTGAAGGTGGCGACGGTCGCTTGGACGTCGGCCATCGGTACCAATTCCATGTCGTCGACGGCCCCGCCCTTCACCGACACTCGCTGGGGTGGAAGGTGCACGGCGCCAGTCGAACGGTCTCGGGAACCGAAGAAGGCGTACTTCCACTGCTCGCTCCGGTAGGAGGGAGGTGCCGCCGGCCCGACCGGATCGGGGCGTCGTGGCGGCTCGCGATCGAGGAAGCCTCTCCAGGTGAGGAACTTGTTGTAGTCGAGCGAGTCGTTGCCGGCTTCGATCTGGGCGGCTACCGGATTGGAGGCCTCATAACCGGTGATGGCATCGGTGGTCTTGTAGAACCCGACGTCGCAGCCGTCGGCCAGATGGATGACCATGATGGTCTGACCGGGCTGGGCATTGTCGAGCACCGAGGCCAAGATGAGGCCGGCATGGGAGCTGCCGGTGTTGCCGACGGTTGCAGTGAGGTCGTCGGCCAGCTTGGTGGCATCGACCCCGGCCGCCTTGGCCGCTCCCCGGACGGCTCGAGCGTGCAGCCCAGTGACAATCGCGACGTCGATGTCGTCGGGCTCGAGGCCGCTCTCTTTGAACGCGGCAGTCGCTGCTTCGGTGACCAGCGGCAGGTAGACATGCTCGCCAAAGCGTTCCTCCCACACCCGGCTGTAGTTCCACTCCGGCAGACGCCAACGATCGAGAAACTCAGCGGTGCACGATGCCCCGCCGATCCACTCGGCGATCACAGGGCCATCGTCTCCGCTGCCGATAAGCCAGGCAACAGCGGCATCACCGAGGTTCGCTTCGTCCGATGAGCTGGGCCGGCCGCTGCGTACGTCGGCGGCCGCTACCAGGGTTGGCCGCTGGCCTTCGAGGGCACTGCGCAACGCGGCGTTGACCGACCGAGGCGAACCAGCAACGTCCCCGGCAAACACGTGGGATGGAAGGTCGAGGGCGGCGTGAATGACGTTGGCGTTGGTCTTGTCCAGATACGGCGGCGTGGCCGTGGCGAAGTAGACGGAGTCCGGAACGACGTCGATGCTGCGCATGAGGTTGCGGCCCGCTTCGACGGCCATGGAGGTGGCATCCTCGTCATACCCGGCGACAGCCCGGGTTCCCCTGCCGCCACCGGCGCCAAGCGCGTCGGTAATAGCGCTGCGCTGTAGCCGGTTGTACGGCACATAGGCCCCGTAGCCAACGATTCCCCGCATGTTCGACCTCCTGAGAGTCAGTGAAGAGGGCCCGACCCTATCCGCCGCCGCTATGTCGAATCGAGCTGGGCTCCAGCCGTAGGCTCGCTTGATGGTCGGCCCAATTGTCTTGAAAGAGAATCTCCGAGCACTGTTTTACGCGCCCTATTACGTTGCGCATGAACACAATCTCTTCGCCTCTGAAGGTGTGGACGTGCAACTGGAGACGTCTGATGACCCGGTGGACACAGCTCGGCAGTTACTGGCAGGCGAGGTCGACGTCTGTTGGGGTGGCCCACTTCGGGTTCTGCGACTTCTCGACGACGGCGATGCAGCTGGGCTCCGTTGTTTCGGTGAGGTCGTTGGCCGCGACCCGTTCATCCTCGTAGGCCGCGCTCCCGCAGATGGCTTCACGCTCAATTCGTTGCGGTCGATGCGCCTCGGTGTTGTGAGCGAAGTCCCGACACCGTGGATCTGTCTTCAGCAGGATCTGCGAGATTCAGGGATTGATCCATCGGTGCTCGATATCGTGCACGGCCCCTCCATGGAAGAGAACGCCAGAGCGCTGGCAGACGGTGAACTCGACGCCTATCAATCGTTCCAACCCCATGCTGAGCAATCGCTAGAAGACTCAACGGTCACGGTTCTTTATGCGGCTGCAACGAGAGGTCCCACCGCCTACACCTGCTTCTATTCGACCGACGAGCGAATCGAGTCCAACCGCGAGTCGTTCGCCGCCATGGTGCGGGCGATGCGTAGCGCGGTGGCGATGGTCTACAACCGTGACGGCGTATCGACCGCAATGGACATCGCGCCGTTCTTTCCCGATGTTCCAACCGAACTGGCCGCTGCATCGATCGACCGCTATCGCTCGCTGTCGTTGTACAACCGCTCGGGCGACCTCCCGGAAGCCGGCTTCGACTGTTTGCGGCGGGCGATGATCACTGCCGGGTTTATCCGCGCCGGTGCGTCCTATGACGACTGTGTCGAGGTGTCGCCCTCGTACTAGTGAGAGCCGGTCACTCTGGCAGGCACTGGCTCAGCTGTAGAAGGGGTTCTCGCCAGCTGAGTGATCGGTAGTGTCGAGCACCTCGGTGATCTCGGGGAGCGCGTCCATGAGCATGGTCTTGATGCCCTCCTGCAACGTCATGGCGCTGGCTGCACAACCTTGGCAGCCGCCACCCATCGTGACGTAGACCTTCTTCTGACCATCGTCGGTCTCGTCGACACCGGCCAAGGTGGCAAAACCACCGTGGGAGGCAAGCCCGGGGTTGATGGCCTGGTCGAGAACAGCCTGGATCTTTTCCGGCAGTTCGCCATCAAGATCGAGGTCGAGACCGGCCAACGGGTCGGGGGTGTTGGGATTGCGAATGACAAGACCACCAGCGGCCGAACCGCTGGGGACATCGAGCATGGAGCCCCGCATGTTGTCGACGGAGTCGCCGGGGACGATGACGGTGAGCTCATCGTGCTCGCCCTGGGTGTAGATGACGTCGGTGTCCTTGGCCTCGGAGATGGCAATGAGCTCCAGGTCGTAGGTGTACTCGGTCATGTTGGAGCCGGTGATGCCCACTCGCAGCGCGGTGTTGGGTGGATCGTCCTCCGATGCCCGCACCTCGAGAACTGTCGCCAAAGCCGTCTCCGAAACAGAAAGCACGGGCAGATCGGCGCCAGCTTGTTCGGGGTTGGCTTGATCGGTGGATGTCGCAGAATCGCTGGTTGTCACTCGAAGCTCCTGAGGGTTACTGACGATTCTACCAACGCCCGATTCCCAGCCCCCATTCCCAGCGCGGTACCGTTTACTCAGTACGCCAGCCAAACCTAGGGGTCCATCATGCATGTCGGAATGTCGGTCATCTTCCAGAATCCGGGCGAAAAGGTCCCCGATTCACAGATCTACCAGCAGGATCTGGCGCTGGCCCGGCTGGCCGAGCCTCTGGGTTTCGACTCCATCTGGAGCGTCGAGCACCACTTCACCGACTACACGATGTGCCCCGATGTCTTTCAGTTCCTGACCTACATGGCGGCCTGCACCGAGAAGATCCAGCTCGGTTCGATGGT
>CALHBU010000163.1 GCA_937930655.1 uncultured Acidimicrobiales bacterium
TCGACGATGGCAGCGTCGACCACCTGGCCCTGACCGGACCGGGCCGCCTCCCACATGGCGGAGACCATGCCGAGCGCCAGGAAGGTGCCGCCCCCACCGAAATCTCCGGCCAGGATCAGTGGAGGAACCGGCGGCCGATCAGCCTCACCGATGGCCCAGAGGGCACCGGTGAGCGACAGGAAGTTCAGATCGAAGCCAGCTCGCTGGGTCATCGGCCCCGACTGGCCATAGCCGCTCATTCGGCCGTAAACGAGCTTGGGGTTGCGAGCCAAACACTGGTCCGGTCCGAGGCCCAGCCGCTCGGCCACACCGGGACGAAAACCCTCGATAAGGCCGTCGGCCCGCTCGACCAGGTCGAGCACTGCCTCGACCCCTTCGGGTGTTTGTAGGTCGACCTGGACCGACCTTCGATTGCGGTAAAGAAAACGGTGTTGGTGGTCGGGGTAACCCCAATCCGGCTCGGTCGGGCGATCGACCAGGACAACATCGGCCCCCATGTCGGAAAGCAGCATGCCGGCGAATGGTCCGGGGCCGATACAGAACAGTTCGACGATCTTCAGCCCAGCAAGTGGTCCCACCGTGTTGACGGTAATCGACCACGGCATCCAACCGCCCCTTCGTTCTAGGGTGTCGGGATGCGGGCAGCCGATGTGTGGGCCAACTACTGGGACGCCGACTTCTTCTCGGCCTACGCACCGATGCAGGAACTCTACGACCGGGTGGGGATCTCGGGCCGATCGATGCTCGGTGGAGCAGAACTGGTGGCCGAGGCGACGGCCGCCGGAGTTGAGCGAGCGGTGGTGTCGGCCACGGCCATCGACGGAGATCATCGATCCAACCACGACGTGGCTGAACTCTGCGCCAGCCATCCCGACCGATTGGTTCCGTGTGCAAGCGTGGATCCGCGCCGGGGGATGAGTGCTGTTCGCCAGCTGCGGAGCCTGGTCCGAGACGACGGGTTCGTCGGCTTGAAGCTCCTGCCCTTTCTCTACGATCTCCCGCCCAGCGACGCCGCCTACTACCCGTTGTATGCCGAGTGCATCGAACTCGAGATCCCGGTCCTGATACTCACCGGACATACCGCGGTGCTCAAACCCAACGAGACCGGACGCCCGCACCACCTCGACGAGGTGGCACTGTTCTTTCCCGAACTCACCATAGTTGGAGGCCATGCTGGCCATCCCTGGACCGACGAGCTGCTCGGACTTGCCTGGAAGCACGAACGCCTCTTCATCGACACCTCGGGCCACCGTCCCAAACACTTCTCGCCACAACTGATCCAGTTCATGCGGACCTACGGGTCACACAAGGTGCTGTTCGGTACCGGCTGGCCAATGATGGATCCTGCAGTACTTCTGGCCGATGTAGCCGGCCTCGGCTTACCCGACGATGTAACCGAGCGTTTCCTGTGGGCCAACGCGGCAGCAATCTGGGGGTGGACATGACCGCACCATTAGCCGGTGTGCGGGTGATCGATCTCACCATGTTCGTGGCCGGGCCCTTCGCCTCCATGCTCATGGCCGACCTCGGAGCAGAAGTGATCAAGGTCGAACCGCTCACGGGCGATCCGGTTCGGAACAATGGGATGGGGGCCGTGATAGACGGCGAAAGCGCCCAGTTCCAGAGTTTCAACCGCAACAAGGCATCGGTGGCCGTGGACCTCAAGCAGGCAAAGGGGTTGGAATTGGTTGGCAACCTCGTTGCCGAGTCCGATGTGCTGCTGGACAACTTCAGGCCCGGTGTGATGACCCGTCTCGGCCTCGACCACGCCACCCTGAGCGTTGCCCAGCCCGGACTAGTCAGCTGTTCGATCAGCGCATTTGGCAACTCCGGCCCGTGGCGGGAGCGCCCGGGATTCGATCTGGTCGTGCAGGCACTGGGTGGAGGCATGAGCCTGACCGGGCACCCCGAGACAGGTCCGGCCCACGTGCCGTTCCACCTTGGCGACACTGCCAGCGGCATGTTCGCTGTCATCGGGGTGCTGGCCGCACTGAACGAGCGAGCGACAACTGGCCGGGGTCGAGAGGTCGACATCAGCCTGCTGGATTCCCAGATCGCCCTGCTCTCGGACGAGATCACCAATCAGGCAGCCGGTCGGCCGGCCCAACAACATGGTGGTGGTCACCCCGAGTTGTTTCCCTATCAGGCCTTTCCGACCAGGGATGAGTCGCTCGTGATCGCGGCGGTGGGGGCCGACAAGTTCTGGCCTGCTCTCTGTGGGGTTCTAGGCCGTCCCGATCTGGCTAATGACGACCGGTTCTTAACCAACGACGGCCGGATCTCCCACAAGGCGTACCTGACCGAACAAGTCTCGGCTGTCCTTCGGACCAAGGGTCGAGCTGAGTGGTTGGAGCTCCTCACCGCAGCTGATGTTCCGGCCGCCCCGGTGAACAATCTGGATTCGCTGTTCGGTGATCCGCAGGTCGAAGCCCGATCGATGCTGGTCGAGGTTGAGCGACCATCAGGAGAGCGGGTCACCGTCTCGGGGAACCCGATCAAGACCACGGGCCACGAGCAGACCTATGCCTCGGCTCCGAGCCTTGGGCAGGACTCCGACCAGATCCTCGACAGGGTGTTGGGGATGGAGTCTGACGTGGTCGAGCGTCTCCGAGACACCGGCGTCATCGGATAATTCTCAGCGGAATGTGATGGGATGGGGACATGAGCGATGATCCCGCTGAACCAGTGGCCGACCGAAGTGCAGAGTTGCTGTCAGCGTTCCCCGGTGTGCGGGTCGATCCCGACAACGCCGCCTACTACAGCGGCCTGCTTGAGCGACGTCTGCTCCTCAACCAATGCACGGGTTGCGAGACCTGGCACCATCCGCCACGTCCCATCTGCCCGGCCTGTTGGTCAACGGACGTGTCAGCTCAAGACATCCAGGGGTCGGGAACAGTGGCGCTGGTCACGATCCTGAGGCAGGGCCCCCGCCAGCCCGGGGTCGACTACGAAGGCGGCCACGTACTGGTCGCGGTGGAACTCGACGAACAGTCCGGCCTACGAGTCCCCGGAACCGTGGTCGGTGTGCCAGCGGAGGAAGTGGCCGTAGGAGATCGAGTCCAATTGGTCTGGACCGACATTGGCGATGGTGTGGCACCTCGACCCGACTTCGAGCTGGCCCAATGAGTGCCAGTAGAGATCGGATTGCTCGCAATCCGGCTCGGGATCAGGTGGCGATCGTTGGCATCGGCCGTTCCCCATACTCGCGCGACAGAGACGGTTGCTCGCCTGGCTCACTGGTACTAGAGGCCTGCATCGACGCGGTAGGTGATGCCGGGCTGGCCAAAGAAGACATCGACGGACTAATCGGCTCGACCGTCTCGGCCCAGTGGGTCCAGGCCGCCCTCGGGATTCCGGCGGTTTCGTACTTTGCCAATCCTCCGATCATCATCGGCAACCAACTGGTGGCGGCTGTTGGCGCCGTGCACAGCGGGGTATGCGACACCGTGCTCATGTATCACCACGGCTACCGGCTGCCGTGGGCGTCGCGGCGGGCTGCCCAGGACCCCATGCGTCGTCGGTCAACGGTCGGCGTGGCCGATCCACGAAGCTGGTGGGGGACCGGCCACAACGATCCGGGATCGAACTCTCTGTTCGGTTCTAGTGCGTATGCGGCGTGGGCCGGTCGGTACCTCCACGACTACGGCTACGGGCGAGAGAGCCTCGGCCACATCGCTTTGAATTCGCGGACCAACGCCGCCAGCAACCCGGGCGCTGTCTATCGGGAACCGCTGACGATGGACGCCTATCTCGACGGCCGGATGGTTCGCGATCCGCTCACCGTCTATGACATGGACATACCGGTCGACGGCGCCGACGCTTTCATCGTGACAACCGCCGAACGGGCCCGCGATCTACCCCACCCGTCGGTGCTCGTCCACGCCGCCACACTCGGCCATACCGACTACGGCTCCGAAGAACAACTGCGAGACCTGGATCACTCCGGTCAGGTAGTGGTGGCCGAGCGGCTGTGGGCTCGATCCGAGGTCGAGTTGGCCGACGTCGACGTGTTCTACCCCTACGAGGGCTTCTCCAACATCGCTCTCGCCTGGTTTGAGAGCGTCGGCTATTGCGGCCGAGGCGAGGGCGGCGAGTTCGTGGCAGACCACTGGATCGAGGCCGAACAGCGCATCGTGATCGAGGGGCGGATACCGGTCAACACCCATGGCGGCAGTCTCTCCGAGGGTGGCACCCAGGGAGCCGGACATTTGCGGGAAGCGTGCATGCAGCTCCGAGGAGCGGCTGGTTCCCGGCAAGTAGATGATGCCAGGGTGGCTCTGGTGACTCCGGGCGGTTTCTACTTCAATTCCCAGGGTCTTATTCTGCGGACCGACATCTGACCGAAAGGGGCCGTCGTGTGCAGTTTCGACACCCTTGTCATGCCACTCTGACGATCTCAGGTCGCCTGAGCAACCACAGGATCAGAAGGACGATGCCTCCTGATGTGGAACAGATGACCGCCGTCTGCGGCCCAACCCGTTCAGCCAGAAGGCCAAGGCTCAACATGCCGAATGGCAGCGCCCCGATCGACATCGACAACAGACCCATGGCCCTGCCTCGCATCTCCGGTGGTGAGATGGACAAGACGAGAGCGCTCTGGACCGACGCGAAACCAGCCGAACCGATGCCGGTCAGGACCAGCATCAGCAAAGCGATGGCAAAGACATCCATCAGGGCGAAGACGATGAGCGACACCATGCCGAAGAATGGGCCCGCTACGTACAACCAGCCTCGGTTCTGTGGGTTGGTCATCACGATCACGACCGCACCAATCAACATGCCAAGACCGAGACCGCTGGCCAGCAGGCCGGTAGCAAAAGGTCCGGAGTCGAAACGTTGGGCCATCACAGGGACGAGCGGCATGAAGGAAAAGAACATGAAGTTCATGATCACGGTGACGCCAAGTAGCGACACAAGCGGACGGTTGGCGGGAAGCGACCGGACACCGGCAACGAGATCGGCCCGGATCTCCGCCAGCGAGGTGGTCACTGCTGCAGGCCCATCTCGTCGCGGCGGCGAAGGGACCCGGAGCATAAGCAGGAAGCAGATCAGGTAGAAGACGGCCATAAGGGCATAGGCGCCATCTTCGGCCAGCAGGCCAATGACCGTGCCAGCAGTCAACGAGCCAAGCATGTTGCCACTGGACATCGACAGCGACTCGATGGCCATAGCGTTGCCGACAAGGCGCTCGCCCACGATGTCATGCACCAAGGCCCGGCGGTTGGTCATGTCGACCACTTGCCCGATGCCAACGGCGATTGCGAAGAGGTAAACCATCCAGAAACGGACCGCGCCTGTGCGGACGAGCGCAGCCATCACGATGGCGAGCGGTACGAGCATGAAGAGCTGCCGCATAACGGTGCGGCGACGGTCGAATCGGTCGGAGATGGCTCCTGCGGCCAGCCCGCCGACAAACATCGGGAGAAACATCGAGGTTCCAACGAGCTGCACCAAGAGGGGAGAATCGGTCAGTTGGTTGACCAGGTAGGAGCCAACGAAGATCGACATCCACCGAGTGAGGTTCCAAAGCGCTCCCGCACCCCAGAGCCGCCCAAAGGACGGAACACTCATCGATTCGAGCGGTCGGACCCGCGTTGGCCCGTCGGTGGTGACCGCTTTCACGTCAGACCCGCGAGAAAGAGCCGGTCACCGGGTCGTGACAGTCATTTGAACTCGTCGATGACCGGTTGGCACTCGTCGAGGAAAGCCAGACTCGTATCTGGATCCTCGATACGCATCGAGGCGGGAGTGAGTACCAGCCGAGAGACGCCCAGTTCGATGAGCTTCTCAATGCGCTCTGGCTTTGGGCGGCGCCAGGTGAACATCGAGATGGGAATGCTGTCGGGGTCTCGTCCGCCCTCGGCCACCAATCGGCGGAAAAGTTCGACACCGCCCTCGACCGATTGCTCGCCGCTCACCCCAGCCAGTGACATGTCGATCGGGCACCACTCGTCGGCGTACTCGGCCGAGTGTTTGATGCCCACTGGTCCGGCCTGGCCCATGGCAATCGGTACCGACCCCTGGGCCGGCTTCGGGAACACCAAAGATGGCGAGTAGCTGTCGTAGGTGCCTTCGTAGCTCGAGACGTCCTGAGTCCATGCCGCCCGGAGCGCCGCAACCCGGTCGCGAGTGGCAGAGAACCTCTTCTTGAATGGCACGTCGGGGCGGGCGTTAGCCAACTCTTCTTCGTTCCAGCCGACCCCGATGCCCAGGATGACTCGGCCGCCAGAGAGGGCGTCGAGGGTTGCCACCGTCTTGGCCAGGTCGAGGACTTCGTGCTCGAGGACGAGGCAGATACCGGTGGCCAACTTGATGGTTGATGTTGCCTGGGCCGCCATGGCCAACGACACGAACGGGTCCATCATGTGCCAATAGCCAGAGGGCAGTTCACCTCCGCCCGGGTAGGGGGAGACGATGGGTGTGGGTATGTGGCTGTGCTCGGGCACCCACATCGAGTCGAACCCGCGGTCCTCGAGTTCCTTCGCCATCT
Organism: uncultured Acidimicrobiales bacterium; assembly: GCA_937930655.1. GTDB lineage: Bacteria > Actinomycetota > Acidimicrobiia > Acidimicrobiales > SZUA-35 > JAHECQ01. The sequence continues at coordinate 6,491 of CALHBU010000163.1, forward strand.
CGGCCGGTGGACGACTGCCAAGGTGGTTAACGTGCAAGTAGCCAAACTCCATTGCCAGAACCTAGCTCTAGCCGGGGAGTGCCTCTACTAGTGACCGATGGAACATCGCCAAACCAGGTTCGTTCTGACCAGCGGTGATCGAGTCGATGACGCCGGAAGCAAGACCCCGCTGCACTCCAGCCATGGCGGCAAAGTCTTCATTGATCACCGTGCTGATGGTTAGATCCAGGCTGCGCTCCCAGTGGCCGAGCGCCGACTCGGTTGTGGGTAACTCGGGCAGATAGAAATCGAGATCCACGGTCGATCGACCAGGATCGGTGGGGTGAGGAGAGATCCGCCATGTCTCCACGTGATCGACTTGTACGACGATGACCGAGCCGGGAAACAGCACGTACACGATGGCCGAGTGGGGCACAAGATCCCATTCGTCGGGCGGCGTGCCACGAAGCTTCTCGATCGTGCGCCGTGGCAGAACCTCGCGGAGGTGCGGGCTGAAGCGCTCTGCATGACAAAGGTTTGGCACGAAGATCGGGAAGACGGTGTCTCGGTGCAGCGTGGCGAAATGGTACGGCTCGAGAAAGGTGTCGATCACCAGCTTCCAGTTGAGATCGAGCTGGAAACGATGCCCACGCCAGTGCTGATGATCTTCGAAATCAAGGGCGGCGAGCTCGGTGCCCATGGCCCCCAAGCCAGGTTCAGGAGTTGCTGCTTCGAAGTTTGGGGTGACCCAGATCAGACCGTGTTCCTCCTTGACAGGGAACGCTCGCAAGCCTGGCCGAGGAATCTCGATGTTGGGAAACGACTCGTTGTCTGGCAACCCGACCTGGGTTCCATCGAGGTCGTAGCTCCACCCGTGGTACGGGCAGGTGAGGCGACGAGAACACTGACGCCCATCGTCGACGACCTGCGCTCCACGGTGTGCGCACACGTTGGCAAAGGCATGGACGAGGCCATCGTCATCTCTGGTCAAGACCAGCGGCACCGCGAATGAATCGCGAGTGATCTGGGATCCGGGCTCTGGCAGATCTGCCGACAAGGCCACCATCTGGGGGAGCTCGGTGAAGAGGGTTCGTTGCTCGAGGGCGAGATGCGCTGGATCGGCGTAGTGAGATGCCGGGAACTCGCCACCATCAGCTCGCCAAGGGGAGCCGCCCGCCATCTGTTCGAGGAGAAGCTCGACGATTGGTTCGAATACTGCCCGGTTGGCGTGGCCAGAGATCATGCATCGAATCTAGTTCGACGGGCTAGCCAACTCCCACCGGTGGAGTCGATGTGATCAACGGGAAGCTGTCGGCAAGGCCGAGCCGTGATTAGTGTGCGTTGAACGGGACCAATCTTCAATGAGGTGCAAAACCATGAGCAGCACGAAGTTCGACGTAGTCATCAAGGACGGGTTCATCTTCGACGGGACAGGAGCGCCGCGGGTGCGGGGCGACGTTGGAATCACCGACGGGAAGATCACGGCGATCGGACGAGTCGACGCCAATGAGGCCGCCCGAGTGATCGATGCCACCGGCAAGCACGTGGCTCCCGGGTTCATTGACCTACACACCCATTACGACGCACAGATCTTCTGGGACCCGTACTGCACGCTTTCCGGGTGGCATGGCGTGACGTCGGTGGCGATCGGGAACTGCGGCTTTGGCTTCGCTCCGGTCGAACCCGAAGAGCGCGAATACGCCATGCGGTCGATGACCCGAGTTGAGGCCATTCCCTATGAGTCCATGAAGCAGGGCATGCCCTGGGACTGGGTGAGCTTCCCGGAGTATCTGGACAGTCTCGAGAACACCCCAAAGTCGGTCAACGTGCTGCCGTTTGTGCCAGTCGGCCCGCTGTTGCTCAAAGTGCTTGGTCTCGAGGGCGCCAAGTCTGGCCGTATGCCCACCGACGAAGAGCACGCCACGTTGGCCCAGTTGCTCCACGAGAGCATGGACGCTGGCGGCTGTGGATGGTCAGCCCAGCGGCTGCCACCGACCGGTCCTGCTGCCCTCCAGCGCGACTGGGACGGCACACCAATGCCGACCGACATGATGAACGACGAGACCTGTCGAGTGTTCGCCAGGGTGTTGGCCGAACGAAATCAGGGTGTCCAGCAAATGACGGTCACCACCGACGACGTCAAGCACGACATGGCGGTCATGGAGGAACTGGCTGAAATCTCCGGACGCCCGCTTCTGCACAACGTCATCCAGGCGTTCGCCGACAAGCCCCACGTCCATCGTCGTGGCATCAGTTGGTTGGAACGGTGCCGCGAGCGGGGCATCCCGGTCTACGGCCAGGGCGCGACCACCGACGCTGGGTTCACGTACACCTTTGAGGA
>CALHBU010000164.1 GCA_937930655.1 uncultured Acidimicrobiales bacterium
GAAAACCACGGTGATGCCGAGGCACCACAGGAACCCTTCGGTCACGGCTCCCTCGGCGGGAAGGCCGTTGTAGAGAGCCCGCCCGGCGTCGGTGACCCTGGTGAAGGGATTGTTCTTGGCGATGACCTGCAACCACCCCGGCATGGTGTCGACCGGCACAAAGGCGGAGGAGACGAAGGTGAGCGGGAACATCCAGAGGAAGCCAAGGGAGTTGGCGGCTTCCACCGAGCCAACCGACAGTCCAACCAGGGCCTGAACCCAACTGAGGGCGAAGCTGAAGGCCAATAGGAGGACAGTGGCAACGAATGCTTGGAACAGCGAGCCTTCGAAGCGGAATCCGATCAGGAAGGCAACCACCAGCATGATCACGAAGGTGAAGGTGTTCTTGACTAGGTCGGCCAGCGTCCGGCCCAGAATGACCGCCGATTGCTGCATGGGTACGGAACGAAGACGATCGACCAGCCCTTTGGAGAGATCCTCAGCCAGTCCGATGCCGGTAGTGGCCGACCCGAACACCACGGTCTGGGCCATGATGCCGGGCAGTAGGTATTGGTTGAAGTCGGCGTAACCGGGGGCGGTGATGGCGCCACCGAAGATGTACACGAAGAGCAGCACAAACATGATGGGCTGGACGGTGGCGAAGGCGATGAGTTCGGGATTGCGAGGAATCACCCGAAGGTGACGGGTGGCCTCGGTCCAGGCGTCGCGGAAGAGCCATGCCGGACCTGTCGGAACAGCACCGCGAGCAACCCCTTGCGTCGAGTCGGTGGTGGTCATGCCGTTTCCTCCGCGCCGGCTTCGCTTGTCTTCGAACCGGTGAGAGTGAGAAACACATCGTCCAGGCTTGGTCGCCGCAGCTCAACATCGACGACCTCGCAGTTGGCGTCATCCAACGCCCGGATCGCCGTTGGCAGGACTCGGCCCCCGGCTTTGATGGGCACGAGCAGCTGTGGGGGTTCTGTGACCAGTTCGATAGGCCCGGTGGCGATGTCGCTCAGCGACCCCGACGCCCGCTCGAGGTTTGATGCTTTGGCGATGGTGACGACAAGACGATCGCCGCCGATCCGATCCTTGAGCTGGTCGGCCGTGCCCTCGGCAATGACTTTGCCGCTGTCGATCACCACGATGGAATCGGCCAGCGCCTCAGCTTCGTCCAGGTACTGAGTGGTCAGGAAGGTCGTGGTGCCTTCGGCCCCTAACTCTTCGATCAGGTCCCACATGGCCAGTCGACTTCGAGGATCGAGGCCGGTGGTCGGCTCGTCGAGGAACAGCACCGACGGCCGGGCGATGAGGCTCATAGCGATATCGAGCCGTCGCCGCATACCGCCCGAGTACTCCACCACCACTCGCTCGCCTGCGTCGACAAGGTCGAAGCGATGGAGTAGTTCTTTGGCTCGACTCCTACCTTCCCGGCTCGGCATGTGGAAGAGCCGGGCGATGTACTCCAGGTTCTCCCGGCCGGTGAGGCGTTCTTCGACCGCCGCGTATTGGCCGGTCAGGCCGATGCGGGCTCGCACCTTGTCCGGCTCCGACGCAACGTCGATGCCATCGACAAGCGCTCGACCCTGGTCCGGCTTGATCAGGGTGGTCAGAACCTTGACGGTGGTGGTTTTGCCGGCGCCGTTCGGGCCAAGAACACCGAGCACGCTGCCCTGAGGCATCTCGAGGCTGAGCCCGTCGAGTGCTCGGGTCTCGCCGTAGATTTTGTGCAGGTCGACTGCTTCAACCGCGAGCATTCGCCGACGCTATCTTGCAGCCGTCTACTGGGCGACCTCTTTTCTGCGCCTAGGGCTAGTGGCGTCAGCGTTCAACTTTGCAGCCGGTAGGGCCGACAGAACAATGGTGGGCCGAGAGGACGACACACGACGATGGGCACTGCCGATCGGCGTCCTCGTCGCTGTCGTCCTCGTTTCCGGCGCTGTCGCGATCGGCATCAGTGATGATGGTCCGACGTTCTGCACCGCCGAGGGAATGATTGGCGACAACGGCCAAATCTATGGGCGTGACCCCAACCAGAGCTGCGAATTCGTCGATGAGAACGGCAAGATTGTCCCCGACTGGTGACGGGTTGTTGGCAGCTGTCGAGTCAGAAACGCTGTGATTGTGCAGTGGGTAGAAACGAGTTGGGCAGTGATTGTCACGGCTCGGACCAGAATCCCGGTGGCGCTGAGGTATCGGTAGTCGTCACGATCCGGGTAGAGCGCCGGCAGTTCCTCGAATGTCTCGGCCAACACTTCGGAGAGCGTCGGGAGTTCTACGAGCAAGAAGTCGCTAACAGATGGTTGACCGTTCGGACCTCTTGTTTCGCCGAGCTGAGCATCAAGTTCGGAGAAGAACTGAGGATCAACGCGGACGTTTGGTCTCACCGATTCGAGTGATCGCCTTCAGTCGCAGCTATTCGTGCGTCGGCCTTGCGGCGAGCGCGTGCAATGACAGATTCGGGAATTCGGTCGGGGTCGGTGATCATCCCTGCACGGATCACACGATCTCGCTCGTCAGGGCTCAAAGCGAGGAGCTCGTCGGCGCTCCAAATCTTGTTTTCCACCATTCGTCAACCTTAACCTCTCGGTGTGACAGCTCGTCTTGCGGCTGGCCCGCGCCGCAACACCACGGCCCTAGTGCAGTGCCACAGAATATCGACGATGGTCAGGGCAGGCGGGGTGACACTTCCCGGAGACCATCGATCTATTCCTCCGGTGGGATACACCAAAGCCAGTAGAAATCATGCCCGTTGCCAGCCGCCACCTACGGTAAGTTGCGGTACTGATGGTGCGTCGACCCCACAGACTCGTAATCGCCCTCCTCGCCCTAACGGCATGCACCAGTAGCAACGACACCGAGGAACTCGGATCTGACTGGGAAGCCGAGTACATCGCACGTAGC
>CALHBU010000165.1 GCA_937930655.1 uncultured Acidimicrobiales bacterium
CGGTAAGCGTCTCAAGACGATTCAAAGTGTCGTCAATCCCATCAACGCGCTCAGCGCCGAATTCGAGGCGCTGAGCGACGACGCGCTTCAGGGTAAAACCGCTGAATTTCGCACCCGAGTAGAAAACGGAGAGAGCACCGACGACCTCCTTTTCGAGGCCTTCGCCACCGTGCGGGAGGCATCTCGACGAGTCATCGGTCAGCGTCACTACGACGTCCAGCTGATGGGCGGCGCCGCGCTGCATTGGGGCTGGGTGGCTGAAATGAAGACGGGCGAGGGTAAGACCCTCGTCTCGACGCTCCCCGTCTACCTCAACGGTCTGGTTGGCGACGGGGTGCACGTCATCACCGTCAACGAGTACCTGGCATCCCGCGATGCCGAGTGGATGGGCCGGGTACATAGCTGGCTTGGTCTGTCGGTCGGGTTGGTGGTGCCGGGTCAGCAAGCGCAGGGCTCGGACTACAAGCGCGAGCAATACGCGTGCGATATCACCTACGGCACCAACAACGAGTTCGGCTTCGACTATCTGCGGGACAACATGGCCCGTAGCCGACCGGACATGGTCCAGCGGGGCCACAGGTACGCCATTGTCGACGAGATCGACTCCATCCTCATCGACGAGGCCCGAACCCCGCTGATCATTTCGGGCAAGGTCAAAGGCGCAGCCGACCTCTACTACCGGTTCGCCGATGTGGTGAAGGAACTCCGAGCCGAGGAGCACTACGACGTCGACGAGGAAAAACGACAGGTCGCCATCACCGACGACGGCATCACCGCAGTCGAGGAGATTCTCGAGATCGAGAACCTTTATGACGGAGTGCAGCAGGATCTCGTCCATCAGCTCGGCGTGGCCCTTCGAGCGAAGGAGCTCTTCCATCGGGACAAGGACTACCTGGTAGCCGACGATGAAGTGAAGATCATCGACGAGTTCACCGGTCGGGTGCTCGACGGTCGCCGTTGGTCCGATGGCCTGCATCAGGCGGTCGAGGCCAAGGAGAAGGTACGGATCAAAGAAGAGCAGCAGACCCTCGCCACCGTCACCCTCCAGAACTACTTCCGGATGTACGACAAGCTGGCCGGCATGACCGGTACCGCGTTGAGCGATGCCGCCGAGCTGGAGACCACTTACAACCTGGCTGTCGTACAGGTTCCGACCAACAAGCCGATCGCCAGGGACGATCAGGCCGACCTGATCTTCAAGACCGAGGCCGGCAAGTTCGGCGCTGTCATCGACGATCTCGAGCAGCGGGTGTCAAACGGTCAACCGGTGCTCGTTGGTACCGCGTCGGTAGAGAAGTCCGAGGTCCTCAGTCAGCTCATGAACGACCGCGGTGTGGCCCATGAGGTTCTCAACGCCAAGCAGCACTTTCGGGAGGCCGACATTGTTGCTCAGGCCGGCCAGCCCGGGGCTGTCACCGTGGCCACCAATATGGCCGGTCGAGGAGTCGACATCATCCTGGGCGGCAACGCCGAGAAGTTGGCCGAGCGCGACACCAAGGCCGAGGGATTCGAGCTGCTCAGCGATGAAGGTCAGGAGTACTACCAGTCCCGGATGGAGTACTGGGAGCCGCTCTGCGACGAAGAAGGCGCCAAGGTCAGAGAATCTGGTGGTCTCTACGTGCTGGCCACCGAGCGTCACGAGAGCCGGCGGATCGATAATCAGCTTCGTGGTCGTGCCGGCCGTCAGGGCGACCCGGGCGAGAGCCGGTTCTACCTGTCGCTCGAAGACGACCTCATGCGTATCTTCGCCACCGGGACCATGAAGAAGGTCATGGACATGGCTCTTCCCGAGGACGTGCCGATCGAGTCAGGCATGGTCACCAAGTCGGTCGAGCGGGCGCAATCCACCGTTGAACAACGCAACGCCGAGATCCGTAAGAACGTGCTCAAGTACGACGAAGTGTTCAACGAGCAGCGGAAGGTTATCTACGCCCGCCGACTGCAGGTGCTTGATGAGGCCGACCTCCGTCAGGAGTCGCTTGAGTCCATCGAACAGGTTGCTGAGACTCTGGTTCGCACCCACTGCCCGGAGGAACTGGACGATTCCTGGGACACCGAAGCGCTGCACACCGAGTTGGCGTCGTTCTGGCCAACCGGCCTCGAAGCCGGTGATTTGGCCGATGCCCGCAATACAGGGGAGATCGTCTCTCGGGTAGCCGAGGAGGGTCTTGACATTTACGCCAAGCGGGAGGAAGAGCTAACTCCCGAGGTCATGCGGCAGATCGAACGTCAGATCATGCTGCAGATGGTCGACCAGCGCTGGCGTGAGCATCTCGGTGAGATGGACCATCTGCGGGAGGGCATCAACCTCCGGGCCATGGGCCAGCGCGATCCGCTCACCGAGTGGCAGCGTGAAGGCTTCGATCTTTTTTCCGAAATGATGACCGGTTTGTCGATGGACTTCGTGCGCTACGTCATGCACGTCCAGGTCGTCCAGAAGACCGACGAAAGTGCGGCAGAGGACGGCGCAGTCGAAACGACCGGCACCGAGAGTGGTTCCGACAGCCAGGAGACAAGCGGCGCTGCGTCCACCACCGACGGACCGGGCACCACGCCCATCGTCCGCTCGGCCCCTACCGACGGGCGCCCCAAGCTCGACGCTCCTCGACGAGCACCGACCATCGGTACTGCTGCCCGCACCACTGATGTCTCCGCAGCGAAGGCCGAAGCCCGAAGCCTCACCTCGTCAAGCGACGCTCCCGTCGAGGATGCGCCCAAGTCACAAACGGTGGTCAAGGACGAGTGGGACAAAACACCCCGCAATGCGCCGTGCCCCTGCGACAGCGGCAAGAAGTTCAAGCAGTGTCACGGCCGCTGAGCACCTCGCACCCTTATGGCTGATCTAACCGACGACATCGGGCGTCTGCGTAACGAACTTGGCGAGGCCAAGGAATACCTTCGCATCGACGAGCTACGGGCTCGACTGCCCCAACTCGAGACCGAGATGGGGCGTCCTGACCTTTGGGACGACGCTGAACGGGCGCGAGAGGTCCAGACTGAGTTCACCTCGGTCAAGGACGACCTTGATCTCTACGATCAGCTGAACGGTTCAGTCGAAGACATCGAAACGCTGTGGGAGCTAGGTAAAGAAGAGGGCGACCAAGATTCCATCGACGAGGCCCAAACCATGGTGCCCAAGGTGGCCAAGCAGTTTGAGACTCTCGAACTTCGTGCTCTTTTCACCGGTGAGTACGACGAGGGCGACGCCGTCTGCGAGATCCACTCCGGGGCCGGCGGCACTGATGCCCAAGACTGGGCTCAGATGATGTTCGAGATGTACAAGCGGTGGTCAGACAAGCGGGGCTTCGCTCTTGAGGTCACCGAATGGCAGGAGGGCCAGGAAGCTGGCATCAGCACGGTCGGCTTCACCATCAGCGGCCGCCATGCCTACGGCCTCCTGCAAGCCGAGCGGGGCGTGCATCGCCTCGTACGGATATCGCCGTTCGATTCACAAGCTCGTCGTCACACCGCTTTTGCCAGCTTCAGCTTGTGGCCAGAAATACCCGACGCCACTAGCCAGGTTGAGATTGACGATAAGGATCTTCGAGTCGATGTGTTCCGGTCGTCCGGTGCGGGTGGCCAGCACGTGAACACCACCGACTCGGCCGTTCGGATCACCCATCTACCCACCGGCATCGTTGTGTCGTGCCAGAACGAGCGAAGCCAGCACCAGAACAAAGACCGATGCATGCAGATGCTTTCGGTCCGTCTGGTCGAGGTCGAACGACAAAAGCGGGAAGAAGAGTTGGCTGCCGCGGCCGGAGAATCGTTGAAAACTGAGTGGGGTAGCCAGATTCGCAGCTACGTGCTGCAGCCATATCAGCAGGTGAAGGACGAACGTTCGGGACACACCTCGGGTAATCCCGAAGGTGTTCTCGGGGGCGACGTTGGGCCTTTCATGGAGGCATGGCTCCGTTGGCGCCGTGCTTCGTGATCAACTGGAGCGTTCACCATGATCAAACTCGAGAATGTCACAAAGGAGTATCCGGGGAGCACCGTGGCTCTGCGCGACGCCTCGGCCGACATAGACAAAGGCGAATTCGTCTTTCTCGTCGGGCCTTCAGGCTCCGGCAAGTCGACCTTTCTTCGGCTCCTCAACAAGCAGGAGGATCCCGACGAAGGCCGAATCTTCGTCGCTGGCAAGGACATCGGCCAACTTTCCAGTTGGAAGGTACCGATGCTGCGGCGCAACATCGGTTGTGTCTTCCAGGACTTCAAGCTGTTGCCCAATCGCACGGTCTCGGAGAACGTCAGCTTTGCGCTGGAAGTCATCGGTCGACCCCGCCACGTCATCAAGAACCAGGTACCGGCGATCTGTGACCTGGTGGGTCTTGGCGACAAGGTCGACAAGTATCCCGAACAACTGTCCGGCGGTGAGCAACAGCGGGTCTCCATCGCTCGAGCATTCGTCAACCGGCCATTGATCCTGTTGGCCGATGAGCCCACTGGCAACCTCGACCCCCAGACCGCCATCGGCATCATGCGCCTGCTGGACCGCATCAACAAGACCGGGACAACAGTGGTAATGGCCACCCATGACCGTGGCATCGTCGACACCATGCGGCGTCGAGTCATCGAACTTTCTGAAGCCAACATCGTGCGCGACCAAGCTCGCGGCGTTTACGAGTAGGCGGAACATCTGTGGCACTCCGAGTCGATTACATCGCGAAGGAAACGGCGAACAATCTTGTTCGCAATCCTTCTCTCACCATCGCCACCGTTCTGACGGTGGCAGTCTCGCTGGCCTTGTTGGGTGCGGCTCTCGTCATCCAACGTGGCGTCGATGGTCTGAACACCCGCTTCAAGGACGATGTCGAGTTCATCGTATGGCTCTCCCCGGAAGCCACCGAGGAGCAACGGCAGTCTGTCGATGGTGCTCTGGCCGACTCACCGCAGGTCAGAGACCACCGGTTCGTCAACACCGAGGAGACCTACGCCGAGTTCGAGGAGTTCTGGAAGGACTCGCCCGAGGTCCTGGAGGCGGTTTCGCCGGAGCAGTTGCCGACCTCCTACCGGGTGGTACCTGAGATTCCCGACCTGGCGGTGGTCCAGTCACTTGGTCAGGAGTTCGAGGGACTCCCAGGTGTTCGCAACGTCGACTACGCCGGTGAGTACATCAAGCGACTTAACGACTTCACCCGGGTTGCTTCCAACATCATGCTGGGGGCCGCCTTGGCCTCAGCGGCAGCGTCAGCTCTCCTTATGTACAACTCGATCAGAACCGCGTTGTTCGCCCGCCGACGGGAGATCGAGGTCATGCGATTGGTAGGTGCCACCAACACCTTCATCCGGGTTCCCTTCATGCTCGAGGGCATGGTCCAGGGAGTGGTCGGCGCGGCCATAAGCACGCTGGCGGTGTTCGGTCTCAACCGTGTCATCCGCAATCTTCTGGACCAGACCAGTTTCCGTCTGTTCGACAGCTTTGCCCTCGATTCGGCTCAGCTCTTCCCGGTAGCCATGACGCTGCTGGGAGCTGGTGCCATCATCGGGTTTGTTGGCTCCGGTATCGCCGTGACCCGCTACCTCGACGCCTGATCGTTTAGACGGGTCAGAGGGCCCGGAGGGTGGCGGTCGCGGTCGCCGCCAGAAGGACGACGAGCCAAAACGGAGCACCTCGCCAGGCGGCCAGACCGCCGACAGCCACCCCGGCGGCCCTGGCATCGAGAACGAGCGACGACTCGGTACTGAACGCCTGCACCACGATGAGAGCCGAAAGAAGAGCCGGAGGTAGGAGACCCCCGAGTGCGAGCGGTCCGGGTGCCTGCGCCAGACGTCCCAGGCCGAACATGCCGGCCGCCTTGAAGGCGTAGGCGCCGGCCGCGATTGCGAGCAGGGCGGTCCAGCTCATGGGCTGGCCTCCGAGTCGTTGGCTCGAGGGGGAGGTCCGGCCACAAGAAGAGCAACTACCGCGCCGGCGGCGGCCAGAATGATGGGGATACCGGGTCGGGTGAAGGGAATCGCGACCGCCGCAATCAGGACCCCGGCCAGTGCAGCGGTGCGACCCGACCGATGCCGGAGGGCCGGCATCATCAAAGCGATGAACCCGGCGGGGAAGGCGGCGTCGAGCCCGAGCGCATTGGGGTCGCCGATGGCGTTTCCGCCCAGTGCGCCCAGAACGGTGCCGGCGTTCCAGAAGACGAACACGCTCAGCCCGCTGGCCCAGAATGCCCCCTCGACATCGGACTGCTCGGCCTGGCCTGTGGCCATAGCGGTCGACTCATCGATGGTCAGGTGGGCGGCGAGGGCCCGTCTGGGCACCGATCCGCCAAGGTGAGACGACATGGTCATGCCGTAGAAGGCGTTCCTCGCTCCGAGAAGCAGAGCTGAAGCAATGGCGGTCGTCGGGCTGCCACCGGCCCCGATAACGCTCACCGCAGCGAACTGCGACGCGCCGGTAAAGACAAGCACCGACATGGCGCACGCCTGCGCTACCGAGAGCCCACTCGTCACTGCCAACACGCCAAAGCCAGCGCCGAAAACGCCGACCGCTACCCCGAGAATGATGGCGTCTCGAACATAGGAGCGAGTCACGGGCGGCAGCGTAGCCACTGTCCTCTTGCCAGCGCTCCCAACCACTTCGTGGGTAACATCCACGGCCATGCGTATTGTTGTTGATTCAGAGAAGTGTGAAGGCCACAACCGGTGCTATTCGATTGCTCCCGAGCTGTTCGACGTTGACGACTACGGGTACGCCACCGAGGCAAACGGTGGTGTGGTACCCGAAGGCATGGAAGACAAGGCCCGGTTGGCCATCGATAACTGTCCCGAGTACGCCATCACGATCGTCGAGGAGTAGCTGTTGTCCGACGAGGTTGGCGTTCCCTCCACCCCTCCGGTCGACGACTGGGCATCGGACTACGACATCTTCGATGCCGACTACATCAACGACCCGTATCCCATCTGGGCCGATCTCCGCGGTGAGTGTCCGGTAGCCACCACCGAGCGATGGGGTGGCTCGTTCCTGCCAACCCGGTACGAGGATGTCGTAGAGATGGCGCGTATGGTTCCGTCGCTCTCGTCGGCCGACCCAATCGTGGTTCGGCCCCCCGATGATCAGATCGACGCATCCGGTGCCTATCACACCGTGAATGCTCCTCCCATCAGTGCCGATCCACCGGTACACACATGGTCGAGGCGTCTGATTCTCCCTGCCTTCTCACCCAAAGCCACCGCCAAGCACGAGCCGTACACCCGTGAGCTGTGCAACAAACTGATCGACGACTTCATCGAAACCGGACAGGTCGACGGGGCTCAGGACTACGCCCAGCAGATCCCGCCCAGGGTCATCGCTCACCTCCTCGGCGTCGACGAAGGAAAGGCCGACGAGTTCACCGAGTGGGTCCGAGGTGTTCTGGAGATTGGGCTTTCCAACCCCGCCGTTCGACAGGCCAGCCGAGAGAAGATCTTTGGCTTCTTCCAGCAAGAGGTCGCTGATCGCCGGGTAAACCCCAAGGACGACCTCATCTCGGAGCTGATGGCGGCCGAGGTCGACGGCGAACCAATCTCCGACAACCACATCGTCGGCACCTGCAATCTGCTGCTGGTCGCCGGTATCGACACTACCTGGAGTTCCATCGGGTCAGCTCTGTGGCACTTGGCCGGTCACCCTGATGATCGCAAACGATTGGTTGGGGATCCGAGTCTCATCCCCAACGCGGTCGAGGAGCTGCTTCGGGCCTACTCGCCGGTCACCATGGCTCGCGTGGTCTCGGAGGAAACCGAGTTCAAGGGTTGCCCGATGCATGTCGGCGACAAAGTGCTAATGAATTTTCCCGGCGCCAACCGTGACCCCGAGATGTTCGATAACCCCGATGTCGTCGATATCGAGCGTCAGCAGAACAGGCATGTGGCCTTTGGTGTTGGCATTCACCGCTGCGCCGGCTCCAACCTGGCCCGGATGGAAATGCACGTCGCCCTCGAGGAGTTTCTGGCCCGAATCCCCGAGTTCGCTCTGGCAGAAGGTGGCGAGGTCACGTGGGCTGGCGGACAGGTACGGGGCCCTCGTCAGTTGCCCATCGTCTTCTGATCTAGTCTTTCGCCGTGATCTGGCTCATCGCACTCGGCATACTTCTAGCGTTTCTGGTTCTCGTCGCTATCTACGACCTTGTCCAGACCAAACACGCCATTCTCCGGAACTATCCGGTGGTTGGTCACCTGAGGTACATCCTCGAGTGGATGGGGCCGGAGCTTCGGCAGTACATCGTCACCGACAATGACGAGGAGCGACCGTTCTCGCGGGACCAGCGCCGCTGGGTCTACGCCTCGGCCAAGGGAGAAAACCCCTATTTCGGATTCGGGACCGACAGCGACCTCGACGACCCCCAGTACCCCCTGATTCGACAGTCCACGTTTCCTCATAGTCCTTCGACCGATCACGCCAACGACCTGCCGGTGGCCAAGGTGATGGGGGAGTGGCGCGACCGTCCTGGCGCGTTCCGGCCAGCGTCGGTTGTCAACATCTCGGCCATGTCATTCGGATCGCTTTCCAGCGCTGCCATCGAAGCTCTCAACAAAGGGGCTGCTCAGGCCGGGTGCCTCCACAACACCGGTGAGGGCGGTATCAGCAGGCATCACCGCCATGGTGGTGACCTCATCTTCCAGATCGGCACCGGCTACTTCGGTGCCAGGAAAGATGGCCACTTCGACATCGACACCATGTTGGCGTCGATGGAGGGCGCGCCGGTCCAAGCGATCGAAATCAAGCTGAGCCAGGGAGCCAAGCCCGGCCTTGGTGGTGTATTGCCCGCGGCCAAGGTGACCCCGGAAATCGCCGAGGCTCGAGCGGTGCCTGTCGGCATCACAGTGGCGAGCCCGGCCAGCCATGTCGAGTTCGACTCTGTGCCCTCAATGGTGACCTTCATCGAGCGGATCGCCGACGCCTCCGGCGTGCCGGTCGGTATCAAGAGCGCGGTCGGAGACGCCTCGTTCTGGACCGAACTGGCCGACCATATGAACCAGACCGGCAAGGGCCCAGACTTCATCGCCATTGACGGCTCGGAGGGTGGTACCGGTGCCGCCCCATTAGCCTTCAGCGACCATGTCTCCCTGCCATTCAGGGCAGGATTCGCCGAAGTGTTCAGTGCCTTCGCTCAGCGAGATCTCCACAACAAGATCACCTGGATGGGGGCCGGTCGCCTCGGCTTTCCGGCCCAGTCCCTCCTGGCCATGGCTCTTGGCTGCGACATCGTCTATGTCGGCCGGGAGGCCATGTTGGCCGTTGGTTGCATTCAGGCCCAGAAGTGTCACACCGGCCATTGTCCGACCGGGGTGGCGACTCAGCAGAAGCGGCTGATCCGAGGCCTTGACCCGACTGATAAGGGCCAGCGGACAGCCCGCTACATCGAGGCCCTGCGGTACGACATTCTGCGACTGGCCAACGCCTGCGGTGAAGTCCACCCAGCCCTCGTCTCGGGTGAGGCCGTCGAGCTGGTGTGCGCCGGCGATCGGCTCGAAAGCCTGTGGGCGCGTTATGGCTACGAAGCC
>CALHBU010000166.1 GCA_937930655.1 uncultured Acidimicrobiales bacterium
CGGACGGTGGCAGTCGGATCGATGTCATTGGTCGGTATCGGCTGGTGGACAGGTGTTGCCCGCCAGTTTCTGGTCAGGGACAGCGACTAACCGGGGCTTGGTTGGACCGCGTCACTGCGTATCAACCACACTCCACACTCAGGTAGTCGTCGTGGGGAGATCTAGGTGATCGAGCGGTTCAGCACGTTGTGGGTTGGCCAGGTCCAACACGAGGACATGGGTTTTGACGCCACACCAGTGAACGAGCGCTGGTACGACGACGCCTATCTGGCCACTCCCCTGCTGACCACCGAAAAGCTGGCGACCCTGATGGATTCGCTGGGCTTCGACACCCTTTGGCTGGCCGAGCATCACTTCCAACCCGAGGGCTACGAGTGCATTCCGAACACTCTTCTGATGGCGACCCACCTTGCTGGCCGGACCGAAAGGCTCCGATTCGGAACCGGGTTCAACATCATTCCGATGTGGCACCCGCTGCGGCTGGCCGAAGATTTTGCCATGGCCGACATTCTGACGAGAGGAAGAGTTCGGCTCGGGGTTGGCCGCGGCTATCACGGCCGTGAGCTTGAGTCATTTGGGGCTCCGTTCAGAGACGCAGAGGCATCACGGGACCTGTTCGAAGACCAGGTCGAGTTGCTGATGAAGGCCCTCAAACAGAAGACCTTCAGCCACCACAGCGAGAACTACGACGTTCCGCCGGCGGTCCCCTACCGGGGCTATGAGCTGGAAGAGCTTGTGCTCGTCCCCAAACCGCAACATCCGATGGAGTGTTGGCAGCCAGTAGTGAGCGCTTCCGACCGAGGGCTTGACTTCATGATCCGACACGACATCAAGGGCTTTGTCGGCGGGGGCACCGCCTCGGGTGGAGCATCGGAAGCAGTGATCAGGCGATGGCAGGAAAAGCTGGCCGAAACGGGCCGCGAGACAGAGCTTGGTACCGATCTCACGGTCGGACTTTCGTTCATCCTTGCCGACTCGGTCGAAGAGGCAAAGCGCATCGGGCTGCCGGTTCTCGAGGAGTATCAGAAGATGTTCGGTCCGCTCGGATTCGCCGGTGATCTCACTGACCACCAGTTGGCGCTGCTCGGCCACCGCGAGACCGCGTCGACCGCCGGCTTGGGGTCCATCGACGATGCCATCGAAGCTGGTTCCTGGGTGTGTGGCCCTCCTGAACTGCTGATCGAGAAGATCACCGAGCTTCAGGAACGCTTTCCCGGCCTCCAGGAGATCATGGTGGCTCAGCCAGTGGGTGCCCAACCGACGATGGTTCTCGAACAGATGGAGCGTTTCGGCAAGGAAGTTCTACCGGCCTTCGGCTAGTCGCTTTCCTACGTTGTTGGAAACGGTGACTGAAGCCACCAGGGTCGGTCAGACGGAGTGATCTCGGTCACCCACTTCACCCACCACGGGCCACGTCGTCCCGGTGCCACGATCCGTACCGGCGCTCCATGACCTCGGCGGAGTGGCTCACCGCCGTAGCCAACTGCGGCATACACGTTGTTGGCATCGGCCATCGGAAACCGGACTGCATAGCCGGTGGCCGAACGCACCTCGAAGCTGCGGGCGTCGGCTGGCAGTAAGTCGCTAATCGGCACGACGTCCCACTCTTGTTCGCTCCACCAACCGCCGGTGCAGTCCAGGGCGGCCGCTCTCTGGTGGGTGGCCGATGCCAGTTCGGCGACGTCGACCGAGGCGCCAGCAATGCGTAGCGGCCAGTCGTCGAGATCGATGTCGGGCGCCTGGTCGTTGATCCACGACACCGTCGGCATCTTGGATGGATCGCCGGACCCGACTTCGAACGATCCGGTGAACCGTCGATGAGTCCCGGCCCCGCCTAGAAGGCGCAGGCCCACCTCAACCCCACCAACAAGTGCTCCGGCGACGCCGATGGCGGCGCCCCCGCGCAGCACCATGCGTCGATCAAGATCTACTCGCCGGGGTCGCTGTCGGGCCAGCATGTGCCACACGAGCAGCGGCAACGATGCGAACGCCAAAAGTTGATGGGTCCACAGGGGGCTCCAGTAGCCGATGCCGGTCCACAGCCCGGTGGTATGCAAGAAACCAAGGGCGACAGCCCCAAGAACCAGGAGACCGAAAACAATAGAGAGCCATCGTGTCGCTCGACCTCGACGAAGGCCTGTCGCGACCGAACCTCTGGCCTTGGTTGGGGCCAGCACCACAACCATGACGCCGAAGACGGCATGCAGCAGCGTCCAAAGCCGGGACCACTCCGTTCCGACCGCCCAGGAGATGAGGCCAGTCATCACGGCTCCGGCCGTTGCGATTGCCAGCCAGAGGTTGACCTGCTGGGCTGAAAGCCTTCCAGACGGGCGATCCGAACTGCCTGGCGATTCGACGACCATGAACCGAACGGTAAAACCTCGACCTGGGTCGAGGTCAAGCAGTAACTTGCTTGCCATGGAGGAGTGCGATGTCTGATGAAATCACAATCGGTCAGCTGTCGGAGCGAAGCGGGGTGCCCATCACGACCTTGCGCTACTACGAGAAGCGGGGATTGATCGACCCTCCCCGCCGAGTCGGCGGGCAGCGCCGCTTCGGTCCACAGGTAGAGATGCGGCTGATGGTCATCAAATTCTGCCAGTCAGCAGGACTCACATTGAACGAGATTCTTCGTGTGCTCAACGACCGGAGCCCCACCCGCGAAGCAACGAGAGAGATCGCCGAGCGTCGGATCACTGCCATCGACCAGCAGATCGTGGAGCTTCAGGTGGCGAAGCTCATGATGCGCTCGGCAACGAAGTGTCGTTGTCGCTCCGTCGAGAACTGCACGTGTGGGGCCATGGAACCAGCCATCGAGCAGCTCCTAGCCCAGCTCCACTAGCTACCTCAGTCCAGGGTGATGATCACCGCGGTGTCGGTGCCACTCCCCTTGCCGATGAGCTTCGCCATCTTTCCAACCAATGAGATGCCGGTGTACTGGATGCCGTACTTCTGCTTGACGATGCCTTGCACCCGTTCGAAGTCGGCCCCGGTGCCAATCTGTGCCGAACCCTCAACCGGTTGAGACCCAGCAGCAACCTTGCCCTTTGAATCGCTCGGTTGCAGGATCAGTCGGTTGTTGTTCTTCAACCTCTTGACCTTGTAGGACGACGACGAGGTGGTGAAGCCGACTGTTCCATCGCCGAGGTCGGCAATCCAGACGGGAAGCTCCTTGGTTGTCCCATCCTTCTTGTAGGTCGTGAGGCAGACGTATTTCTCGGACGCAATCGCTGGGGCGGTCATACGTAAAAGCTAGCGAGTTGCCGACTCAGTCGAACGGGGCCAGCTGGTCTGCCATGGTCGAAACGATGTCGGGATAGTCGACCATGGCCGCCCTTGTCAGAAGATGCCGGGCCAGCTGACGAGTTTCGCCTGGCCATTCGACCAACAAGTGGGTGCAGCCAGCTGCCATCCACTGGTCGACGGCCACTCGGTCGATCGAGAGATCTCCGCTCAGGACAGCCCGACCGGGAGAGCGTTGCCCCCGTGTCACAGAAAGATCCTCGGGCTTTTCAGCGATTCTCGTCCATGTCTCGATGCTGGTCTGAACCGGTGGCGGCGTGAGCAGCGACCGGTTCACCGGCCGGCCAGCCAGTGCCTCGGCCATCGTGCCCAGCTCCTCCTCGGTGCCCCCGTGAGCGATCACCCCGATGCGTCCTGCCGACAGGTTGTCGAGCACGCTGATTTCCTCGGCGACAGTGAAGGGGTGTTCGGCGCCGAGCTGGAAACCGACAACGAGTCGGATGCGTTCGGTTGCGGCACAAAGACGCCCGGCACGAATGGCCTCGGCACCGGGTGGGCCCGAAACCTCGACTGCCCAGAGCCCCAGCCGTTCAGCCTCGACTGCTGCCGAAACCAGCGCCTCACCGTCCAGTTGATCATTGAGAGTCAGGCCAATTCGCATCAGCTGGCTCCGATCAGGGGGCCAAGCTCGGTGCCGATGCGTTCGATGCACTCGGTCAGCGCCGACCGTGGCGGGTGGTCGTAGCCGATGCGACAGACAATCAGCTCGATGTCGTCGTACACCGACAGTTGCTCGGCCAGTTGCTCCGACGAGCCGATCAGCGATGATGCTTCGACCTCGTCCATGGAAGATGAGATCTCCGACACGAAGTCGACGCCAGTGTCGTCTGCTCCCCAACCGAGCCCGGCGTATACCAGGTAGCTCGAGCGCACCCAGTCGGCCGCTTGGCGCCGCTCGGCTGCTGTCTCGGCTGGCCAAAGGTTGCGTAGAAGCCCTACGGGGGGCCGGGTGCCACCGGGTTCGCCGGCCTCATGCCAGGCCGTTCGGTGGGCGCTGACCAGCTCATCAACGACTGATTTAGAAAAGGCACCCGAGATAAACAACCCCAGCCCTCGCCGTCCCGCCCTCTTGGCGGCCGGAACGCTGGTGACTCCAATCCAAGTCGGCGTTCCACCCAGGTCGGCCTGACCCAACACATCCAGACCAGTGTTCATTCGTCGCAGGCGGTCGGCTATGTCGAGACCCTTGGATTCGAACTCGGCGGGCCGGTACCCCATGCCTACCGCCAGCTCAAAGCGGCCTCCGCTCTGGACCGCGAGTTCGGCGGTTGCCGAGGCCACCCGGTGTGGGTCCTGGAGCGGGAGGAGGAGCACGCCGGTCCCGACAGTGAGGGTTTCGGTTGCCGCCAGAGCGGCACTGGCGGCCGGCAGGAGCGCGGGGCAGTAACCGTCGTAGAAACCATGGTGTTCCGAGAGCCAGAGGCTGTCGAGGCCAACACGTTCGGCCAGTCTGGCGTCGGCCAGTAGCTCGGCATAGAGCTCGGCGTGGGGACGAGGTTGAATAGCCGTCGACTGAAGGCACCAAAGTCCGATGCCTAGTCGCATGACGTGGTCCGCTTGATCATTCCGGCATCGTAGGCGGGGGCTCTGCATGTTGTTCCTGTCCCGCCATGAGTGATGGTGGTTTGCGCACGGCAGGCTAGGGATGTGCCCGGTTATCCCTATGCGTTGGCGTTCCTGAACGTGTTGTTCATCGGCTTCGGTCTGGGCGCGGTTCTCGACTCGGTCGAAACCGAGTTCCGCCACCAGCTGAGCGGAACCGCGGCGTTGCTTGGTGTTGGCGCAGCCCATTGGTACTTCACCAGACGAAGTGGCCATCCGGTCTGGTCGGTCCCCGAAGGCTGGACCGGCGGCGCATTGCGGGGCCGGGCCACCACCATTGCAGTGGTCGCAGATGTTCTGCTGACGTTGGGCTTGTGGACGGTTGCCTGAGTCTGAGTCTGAGCCTGAGCCTCAGCCTCGGACGTGGGCGTTCAATCCTCCGTCGGGAAAGAGAATCTCGCCGGTCACGAAACTGGATTCGTCCGATGCCAGATACAGGCAGGCATTGGCGATGTCGACTGGTTCTCCTAGTCGCCGCAGCGGGGTCTCCTTCTCCCGTGCCTTGACCCAGCCGTCGTGGACCGTGACCGCGGCCGACATCGATGTTCGGATATAGCCCGGGCCTACCGCATTGACCCTGATCTTGTTGCGGGCCAGCTCGATGGCCAGGCACTTGGTGAGCATCCAAACGCCAGCCTTCGACACGCAGTAGTCGGCCGAACCCTTCAGCGCGGTAACGGCGGCGACCGACGCGATGTTCACGATGGCTCCGCCGCTTTCGGACCCAAGCATGTGTCGGGCTACGGCCCGATCGGTCAGCATCACGCCGGTGAGGTTGACGTCGATCACCCGTTGCCAGGAGTCGACCGACTTGTCGAGCGCCAACATGTCGTCTTTGTCGAAACGATCCTCCGTGGCCTGGGTCTCGGCATCTCGGCTCACATAGCCGGCGTGCGAGATTCCGGCGGCCGCAACGCACGCATCAATCTTTCCGAACGCATCCACCGTCGCTGCCGCCATGGCTTCGCACGCCTCTTCCGAGGCAGTGTCGACCTGAACGGCCTGGGCGGCGCCACCGGCACCGACCACCTCGTCGGCCACCTCGTTGGCTCGATCGAGGTTGAGATCGGCCACCATGACCGACGCTCCCTCCTCTGCGAACCGCAGCGCGCATCCCCGACCGATCCCCGAAGCTCCCCCGGTGATCACTGCCACTTTGCCATCCATCCGGCCCATGAGTTCCTCTCGTTGGGTCGCATCCTGCGACCGACGATGGAGCCTATTGCTCCTCCCCGGCACCGGCCAGAGCCGCCCTTGTCGAAGCAACTTCGCGGTGTAAGACTCGGTGAGGGTCTCGACAAGTGCTCGAGCCCACGGTCAAAGGGGGCCACTCACCATGAAGCTCGGAATGTTCAGCATGCCAAGCCATCCGCCAGAGCGGGGAATCAAGGAAGGTTGGGAGTTCGACCTCCAAACCATCAAGTGGGCCGACGAGTACGGTTTTGAGGAAGCCTGGATTGGCGAGCACTACGCAGCCAAGTGGGAGCCGCACCCCGCCCCCGACCTGCTGGTGATGGCGGCACTACGGGAGACCAAGAACATCCGTGTCGGTCCCGGAGGTTTCCTGCTCCCCTATTACCACCCGGCTGCTTTGGCCAACCGGGTTGCCCTCATGGATCAGCTGTCGGACGGCCGGCTCAACTTCGGCATCGCCGCCAGCGGCCTACCCAGCGATTGGGAAATGTTCGGCATCGACGGTTTCGAAGGGGAAAACCGGGAGATGACCGCCGAGGCCATCGACATGATCCTGAACATGTGGTCACAGGAGCCGGGCTGGAAGGAAGAAGGCAAGTTCTGGACATCGAGCGTGCCGAACGGCATCCCGGATCTCGAACTGGTGCAGCACCTCCAGCCGGTGCAACAACCGCATCCGCCAATCGGTGTGGCCGGACTGTCTTCGCCATCGCCGACCCTCGAACTGGCAGGAGAGAAAGGCTGGCTCCCACTCAGCCTCAACCTGAACCCGAGCTATGTAAAGGGCCACTGGGATAGCTACGCCGCCGGCGCTGCCCGCGGTGGACACGAAGCCAAGCGAAGCGATTGGCGAATGGTGCGGGAGATCTTTGTCGCCGATACCGACGAAGAGGCCTACGAGATGACGGTCAACGGTCCTATGGGCCGTATGACTCGTGAGTACTGGATGCCGCTGCTCAAAGCCTTTGAGTTCGACGACTTCATCAAGGCTGACCCCTCACACAACAGCGACGACCTCGGGCCGGAGTACCAGGCCGAGCACAACTGGATCATCGGGTCACCCGACACCGTCGCGGAGAAGATCGAGAAGATCTACGCCGACGTCGGCGGCTTCGGACACCTGCTGCTGTTTGGCTTCGACTACGTCGAGCAGCCCGAACAGTGGCGTCGGTCGATGGAACTTCTTGGCACCGAAGTAAGCGATCGGATTGCCCACCTCACCGGCGACTGAGCCTGTGCTGGCGTCGGTCTAGCTGGTTGCTAGGCCGACGCCAGACCCGCTTGCCTCGCAGAATCTGAGATTCTTCGCGCTCAAGGCGACGACAATGTGCGACGTCTGTAAAGTGCTCGGACGATGACCGGCGTTAAAGAAGGAACAGGTCTGGCGACGGCCGTAATTGATACCGACGGACGCTTGACGTCCTGTACCGAGCAAGTGCTCGAACTGCTTGGCATGACATGGCCGACCTTGCAGGGCGTGCACCTCGCCGATCTCGTGCATCCTGATGATCATGCGGTCACTGTGGACGCCATTGCCTTCCACATCGAGATCGGTGGTCGGGGCGACTGGACCGAGGCCAGAGTTCGAAGCAGCGCCGGATGGCTGCCGATCGAGTTCTTGCCTGACCTTTCCGCAGCTGCCCGAGGCGACGCTATGGCCGTCCACATCCGTAGGTCTCAGAGCTCGGCGATTGGTTGGCTTCGATCGGAGGCAGCCGCAGTTGTTGCCGACATCGCTGACACGACAAACGACTTCGGCCGAAGGCCCGTAGGCGACGTTCTGTCTGATGTCCTGGGTCAGCTGAGCGAGATCAGCGGCAGGAGCGAGTGCACCATCCGACTCATTCGCGATCAGGCGGTATGGGTAGAAGCCCAGCACTCGAACCGATTGCCCGCTGATCGCTCTCTCGAGCTGGAAGATGTCTCGCGCCTGATGTCGATGCTCGACACCGTCGGGTTCGCCGGTTTCGATCTCGACGGTTTGGCCGACTCATGGAGCCGGGAACGTCGCTTCCTAGCCAGCGAGCAACTTCAGATCATGTTCGCCGTCCCGCTTCGGCGGCGAGGTGAGCTGGTGGGCTGGCTGGAAGCGGCCAACCACCAAGAAATGTTGCAGCTAACGCCACCGGTCCGGGATCTGATTGTTGCCGTTGGCGATCTGTTGTCTGGCTCCATCGCCGAGTGGGCGCCGGAACAGTCCGACGGCGAGCTCGGCGTGGTTCGGGCCACCCAGGCCTCGGGCAAGGTCTCCCAGGCATTCGTGATCGACCAGATCAATCGGCGGCTGGCCACGGTGCCGCACGGCACGGTGGCTGTTCTCCGGGTCGGCCTCGACGGCTTCAGTGCCGCAACTACTCGACTCGAGTCGTCGTCGGGCGACACCACTGAGCGGGTGACCCGAGCCATCGAGTTCGGACTGGACGAGAACGACCTCTGCGTTGCTCTGGCCAGCGGCGGCTTTGTGGTTGTCGCAACGGTCGATTCGGCGCGGGCTGCTGTCTCACTGGCCGCGACCATCAGCGAAGAAGTCGATGAGACCTTCGTTGACTCGCTGGGTCTGTCGGTCAGCATCGGGTTGGCCCTCAACGAACCAGGTAGAAGCGCCCGATCGATGTTGAGGTCAGCCAATGCCGGCTTGGTCTCGGCCAAGCGGCGGGGCCGAGGCCAAGTGGCCTTCGAGCTGCCCTAGATCATCCGTTAAAGCGCCCGGGACCCCTGGTCTCTTCACGCCGTCGGCCAGTCGAGTTACGGCCATTGTCTGGTTTGGCCCAGCTCGACCGCCACTCCGGATCCGTTGCCTTCTTGGCCAAGTAGGCCAAGCCGCCGACGACGACCAGCACAACCAGCCAGCCTGACCATTCGCCGATCTCCGGTGGATCAGCCAAAGCCAGCTGTTCGATTTCGACGTCCTGCGGTGATGCGCTGAGGGTGGCTGGTGTCGCCAAGACGACAACCGACGAAGGCGGCGGGACCGACTCATCCAGGCCAGCCAATTCGGTTTGCAGGCTTCCGCCTTGTTGATTGGGAGATTCCGATTCGACCGGCCCTAGCGATCCATCATTTGCCAGCACCTGCGGCCCATCAGAGGTCTCGACCACGATTGACTCTGCATCGACGTCCTGACACACCACGCCGCTCGTCTCGACATCGGGATCGATGGGCACCTGGCGGACGAGGTCGAAGGTGGCGAGCGAGCGGATGGCTATCTCGGCGCCATCATTCAAGGTGGCGGCCTCAACCATGAACTCGCTACCGGGGCAGACCGACAGTGCGGTGACCATGCCCGCCTGGTAACCAAAGGCCCGGGGTGAACCGTCAGCGTCGACCGCGAGCACCCGATAGCCACCCCAGGGCCCAGCCGCTACAGCATGGATCTGACCGGGCTCGCCCTGCGGTCGCTGCCACCCGGTCAAGGCAAGGGCGCTCACTTCGCTGCATCCGTCAGCTTCCAGAACACCATCGACTCCGACATCGAGCACGACCGCAATATCGCGGCCAGCCAGCCACTGGACTTCGCACTGGTGGTTGTCATGGGTTCGGATGGAGACCTGGTCGGGCAGGTTCCCTTTGACATCGGTGGTCACTTCGGCCACCCAGAGGTCTTCGCTTCGACCCAGGACGGTGGCCAACGCAGCGGCCGGCGCGGCGTTGATATTCGGTGCCGATTCACCGCAGCTGCACTGCGCCAAGACCTCGGAAGGGGCAGGCAGAAACAGCACTCCCAAGATGAGAGAAAGGGCGACAAGGAGGCGACGCATCACGCCAAGCTTGGCACGGATTCGGGACCACCAATGCCGCGCAGTAGTGTCGGCGCCATGACTGACGTGCTTGCTTCTGGCGAAGAGATGGCGAACGGACTGCTGGGAACCTCGGTATTGCGTGTCGAGGACCCCCACCTACTGACCGGCGACACCTCGTTCGTCGGTGATATTCCCTTGGAAGGGGCTCTGGTTGCTCACTTCGTGACGTCGATCGAAGCCCACGCCATTATTCGTTCGGTCGACACCTCCGAGGCGGCGTCGATGCCCGGAGTGATCGAGGTGCTCACCGGCAGTGATGTCGACGTGCTGGGTCCGATGCCCGGGAGTCCTCCCAACTACCCCGAAGGCACGGCCCGAGCCCTCCTGGCTGGCGATCGGGTTCGGTTCGTTGGTGAAGCAATTGCTGTTGTTGTTGCCGAGACTGCGGCCCAGGCCGCTGATGCGGCCGAGACCGTCGTTGTCGACTACGAACCGCTGCCGGCCTTGGTCAACCTGGCCGATGCCGAGAGCAGCGACGTTCTGCTTTTTCCCGACCTCGGTAGCAATGTGATGGTGACCGACACCATGGGTGACGAGCTGGATTTCAGCGACTGCGAGGTCGTGGTCGAGGCCCAATTCGTCAATCAGCGCTTGGCCCCGTGTCCGCTAGAGACTCGCACCGCGGCGTCGCTCTGGACCGACGATGGTCGGCTGGTGCACTACGCCTCGTGCCAGGGTGTCCATCCGCTACAGAAGGGCTTGTCGGCGTACTACGGGTTGGAGGCCGACCAGGTTCGAGTGCTCACCTCCGATGTCGGTGGCAGCTTTGGAGCCAAGGCCCGCTTCTACCCCGAAGAGTTGGTGTTGCCTCTTCTGGCCAAACGTTCGGGACGGCCGGTGCGGTGGACACCCACTAGGTCAGCCGACATGCTCGGTCTCGGTCACTCCCGAGCACAGCTTCACACCATCAAGCTCGGTGGAGATCGTGACGGGACCATGAAGGCGTGGGAGATCCACGTGCTGGGCGACTGTGGCGCCTACCCGGTGGCCGGTCCGGCCCTGGCCCGCAATGCCTGCATGGTGCTGCCCGGTCCGTTTCGGGTGCCTCGCCACCGTTGGTCGTTCACGACCGTCGTTACCAACACAACCCCAACCACGGCTTACCGGGGAGCTGGACGACCCGAAGGTGGTGCCCACATCGATCGCGCCGTCGACCTGTTCTCGGCCGAGATCGGGATGGACCCGCTCGAGGTTCGCCGCAAGAACCTGCGCCGAGCCGACGAACTCCCCTACGAGAATGTCACCGGGCTCTTCTACGACTCCGGCGACTATCACGAGGCACTCGAGCTCATGGTCTCCGAGATCGACTACGACGGGGTCAAAGCCGAGCAGGCAAAGCGTCGGGCATCGGGCGACACCAAGCAACTGGGCATCGGACTCTCGACGTTCATCGACCGAACAGCCGGTGTTCCCGGCGCCGAGTACGGCTCGATCGAGCTGAAGCCCGACGGTGGCTTCCGGGTGTTGACCGGTTCGTCGCCCTACGGCCAGGGC
This sequence comes from uncultured Acidimicrobiales bacterium, assembly GCA_937930655.1. Classification (GTDB taxonomy): domain Bacteria; phylum Actinomycetota; class Acidimicrobiia; order Acidimicrobiales; family SZUA-35; genus JAHECQ01. The sequence continues at coordinate 11,394 of CALHBU010000166.1, forward strand.
CATTACACCACCTGGTCGATGCTGGTTGCCGAACGCACCGGTGTGCCGATCGAACAGATCGAGATCGTCCATGGCGACACCGACATCGTGCCCAAAGGTGGAATCACCGGAGGTTCCCGCTCAGCCCAGAAGGCCGGTACCGCGGTTGCCATCGCCACCGACACCATGGTGGCCGAGGCCAAAGCCAAGGCCGCCGATCTTCTTGAGGCAGCAGCCGGCGACATCGTCCTCGATGTTGCCAGCGGTCAGTTTCACGTCGCTGGTGCCCCTGCCGCAGCTAGCACCGGCTGGGCCGAAGTAGCGGTGGCCATGGCCACCGAGCGCAAGCCGGCCGAAGCCGAGGACGACTGGGGCTTCAAGTGCGAGACCGAGTACGAGCCGGAAGGGCCGACGGTGCCCTACGGGGCCTACGGCGCTGTCGTCGAAGTCGACACTGAGACCGGAGAGATCGAGCTGTTGAAGATCGTCACCGTCGACGATGCCGGAACCATCCTCAACCCGATGATCGCTCTCGGCCAGGTCCACGGCGGCGTTGGCCAGGCCATCGGTCAGGCTCTCTACGAAGAGTTCGTGTACGACGACAATGGCAACCCGCTAACCGGCAACCTGTTGGACTACGCCTTTCCCTCAGCGGCCGAGATGCCGTCGTTCGAGAGTCACCTCACCGAGAATCCGTCGCCGCAGAACCCGCTTGGGTTCAAGGGCATCGCTGAGTCCGGCACCATCGGCGGCGTTCCATCCGTTCAGAACGCGGTGATCGATGCACTGGCCGACCGAGGTGTGACACACATCGATCTCCCGGTGACGCCCCAACGAGTGTGGGAAGCCCTTAACTCCTAGAAGGCTTCGAGTTCTTCGCCGAGGACGAAGCGGCCGAGCTGATGATGCACTCGATCTTGGTGAGCATTGAT
>CALHBU010000167.1 GCA_937930655.1 uncultured Acidimicrobiales bacterium
ATGGGTCCAGACCATGTGCTCGTGAGCTTCATCGACCCGATCGTTGTAGGCGTCGTGGACATCCTTGCGAACCTCGACCGAGCCCAGTCCGTTGGCTGCCATCTTGGTGATGAGATCTCGGATGTACCGCATCTGCATCTCCAAAACGAAGATGAGGCTGCCACCGTGCCCGGGTTGGAGATTGGGCCCGTACAGGGTGAAAAAGTTGGGGAACTCGGGAATGGTAGTACCCAGATAGGCCTTGGCGTTGTCGTCTTCCCACACCTCCCGAAGGGTTCGTCCTTTGCTGCCGACTGCATCAAACGAGGTGACGAAACGGAGCACGTCGAAGCCGGTGGCGACGACGAGCACATCGGCCTCGAACTCCCGGCCGTCCTCGGTGACAAGACGATCGCTCTCGACCTTCTTGATGTGGTCGCTGACCAAGGTGACCTTGGGATTGCGGAGCATCCGGTACCAACCGTTGTCCATCAGCATGCGCTTACCGAAGGGCGGGTAGGTGGGTAGAACCTCGGGAAGGAGATCGGCCCGATCGCCGAGCTCTTCCTCGATATACCGGGTGAAGTAGGCCCGGTGACCGTCGTTGGTGGCGTTGAGTGAGCGCTCGGGATGCTCCCACTCGGGATCCTTCTGGAGGACCGAGTGCATCCGGTCGTTGAAGGTCCAACCCAGGCGAACCCGGTACCAGCTTTGGTAGGCCGGCACTTCCCGAAGGAGGAAGCGGAGGCTTTCTGGTACCTCACGGCGGAACTGCTCGAAGGGTGCGGCCCAGTGCGTTGACCGTTGGAAGATGGTGAGCGACTCAACATCGTGTTGAATCTCGGGGCCGATCTGCATGCTGCTGGCGCCGTTGCCGATGATGGCAACCTTCTTGCCAGTGATGTCGAGATCGTCGGGCCACTGGGCGGTGTGGAAGCTGCGTCCCTCGAAGCTGTCCATCCCCTCGATGTCGGGATAGACGAGCGGATTGAAAATACCGGTTCCGCTGATGACGATGTTGGCTTCTACCACCTCGGTCGAGCCATCGGCACCGTCGAGCTGCACCCGCCAAATCTGCCGATCGTTGTCGTACTCGGCCCGGGTGACCTGGGTTTCGAAGCTGATGTGGGGGCGAAGTTCGAAGGTGTCGGTGACGTCTTCGAGGTAGTTCCACAGCTCATCCCGCAGGGCAAAGAACTGGGTCCAGTCGGACTGGGCGAAACTGAACGAGTAGAGGTGGTTGGGGGTGTCGACGCCCGCTCCGGGGTACTTGTTGTCGAGCCAGGTGCCGCCGACTGTTGGGTTCTTCTCGATGATGCGGAAGGGAACGCCGGCCGCCTGAAGGTTCACTCCGGCGCAGATTCCTGAGGCTCCGGCGCCGATGACCACGACGTTGAAGCCGGGTGGCACATCGATCTTGGTGTCGTCCACCGGCTGTTGACCCAGCTGGGCTGCGGTCATGTTTCCGTACTCGGGCGGGATCTCTTCACCCATCGCCACCGAGAGCATCTTGACCAGCAGCTCCGGCTCCGGGTCGGGGATGGCCATCTCACGGCCCTGACGCCACGACAACATCGCCTCGAGAGCGGCTTCCCGCACCTCGGTCTGTGCCGCCTCCGACAGTCCGCCGGTGTCGTTGTCGCCCATACCCTGCTGCCGCTTCGGTGCGTAGGGCTCCTCCAGCCAGTGCATTTCTCCGGTGAGTTGCACCAGAACCATCAGCAGGGTGGGGATGTTGGCCACCGCCACCGCCTCGGTAAACAGTCGCTCGTCTTCTGCCGTCAGAGTGTCAGCCATACACGAGACACTAGAACACCGATCGTCAAACGTAGAACGCAAGTGTGGGTGCGGGCTTCCTCCAGAGAAGTTCAGCTACAGAGCCATCGGGGGCTCGGGGTCAGATGCCGAGATCTCGCACGTTGTAGTCCCGCAACGCCTCCAGAGGATTGGCCCCGGCGAGGGCGTCGCCAATCTCAACAACAGGCTGATACCTGTACGGAGTCTCGTTCGGGAATCGCGCGGCTCGGGCGGCGATGGCCAAGGGGATGGTCTGGCATCGATGGCCGACATACTCGCTGGTGTAGTGGTTGCCGTCACCGCTGAGTTTGCCCTTCTGGCCAATGACCGAGCTGTAGCGATGGAAGCCGAAGTTGACGGTGACCCGGCGGTCGGGAGATGAGTTGGCGAACGAACCATGCAACGCCTGACGGTTCACCATGGTGCAGTCTCCTGGATTGCAGACCAGCGGCACCGCCTGTGGCAGGCGCTCTCCCATGCCAGCCTCGGCCAACATGGCCTTGATGTCGACCTTGCCCATCTTGTGGGTTCCCGGCACCACCCAGACGCCGTTCTCAGCGGTGCTTCCGTAGAGCTGGACCTGAAAGTTGAACCCGTGGATTCCTTCGTCCCAGTCCGGGTTGTCCCAGTGGATCTGACCGTCCTGATGCCAAGCCACCGACGGGCCAAGCCCCGGTTCCTTCACAAACAGCACGTCGGTAAACGGCGTGAAACCGGGCCCGTTGACCGCTTCGGCCATGGCCAGCAGGCCAGGGTGGCCATAGATACGGAGATAGCTCTCAGAGTGCTGGAGGCAGCCACTGACCATGTAGGGAACTTCGGCTGGCCCTTCGACCTGGGCCGATGGTTCGTTCATCTTGAACGGGTGTCGCCCGTTGTTGGCCGCGGTGCCGCCCATTGGGTCGGTCAGCGGTGCGGCCATGTGCCAGGGGTGGACGGTGAGATCGTGTCCCAGCCATGGTTCGCCGTGGCGGTCAACCGGCGATGCCTTGCTTGGGTACGGCGCCCTGTCGAGCATGGCATCAATGTCAGCCCTGGCTTCGGCCAGCTCGTCGGCATCGATGACCTGCTCGAAGACGTAGAAGCCGTGTTCCCAATAGGCAGCCAGGATGTCGGGATGGATCTCTCCCGACCCGGTGAATCGCAACGGCCCTCGGTTGTTCATGGCAAGGGCCCGGTTGGTGCCATCGGTGAAGAACTCCGAAGCGGAGCCGCTAGCTGGTGAATCGGTCACGGTCATGGCAGTCCCCCTGCAGAGTTGGCAGCGACGTTGCACTCCCTACCGTAGAACATGCCTCGGGAGAAGATCTCTAGGTCGAGAGTTCGGCCACGGCCAGATCGACTGCGTCGCCAAAATTGTCACAGCGGAACTGGTAGCCCTCGGCCAGAAGCCGGCCGGGGATGCAGCGTCGCCCGGTCAGTGCCAGCCCCGGGTCGGAGCCGAGCAACCACGCACCAACCTTGGTGATGAACTTCGGCGACGAGACACCAATGCCTCGGCCGGCAGCTCGCCGGTAGGCCGCCATCATCTCGTGATTCCGGACCGGCGTCGGAGCCGCCAGGTGGTACAGACCGGTCATGGTTTGATCGAGGACAGACCGTTGCAACAGATCGAAGAAGTCCTCGGCGCCGATCCATGAAACCCATTGCTGACCGCCACCAACCGGGCCGGCCAGGCCGAGGCGAGCCAATTGCAGCAGACGGGATGTTGCCGGGTCGCCGGCACCGCCGATGCCGATCGCGGGGCGCAGCAGGACGGTCCGCTCCATGTCCTTTGTGGCACCGTCGAAGGCCGCCTCCCACCTCTGGCACACCTCGACCATCTGCCGGGGGCCGTCCGCAGGCGGCGTGGTGGTCTCGTCAATGATGCCTTCTCCACCATCACCGAAGACTGCCAGCGATGACAGCTGAACCCATGTCGTCGGCGGACTCTCGAGTTGGCTCACCACATGGCCGACCAGCTTCACCGTTCCTTCCCGGGAGGAGATGAGTTCGTCGATGTTGGCCGAGGTGGGCCGACAGTCGACCCGCTTGCCGGCCAGGTGTACGACGGTGTCCGCTCCTTCCAACGACTCGGCCCACAACCCCGCCGTTCGACCATCCCACTGAACCGTTTGCCAACCAGGGCCGGTAGTCGGTGCTCCTCGGCCAACGACGGTGACATGATGACCGGCGCCAACCAGTCGATCTCTCAATCCACGACCCAGGAACCCAGAGCCGCCAACCAGCACAACCCGTTGAGTCTCCGATGTCACGATGCCGTGCCGTTCAGCCCAGCGACGGCGTGTCGAACGCCAGCGGCAGACGGGCCGGACCCCAGATTCCGAATCCATCGGGCTTCCAGGTGATCTCTCCGTCGAGTCTGAGGTTCGGCATTCTGGTGGCCAGGATCGACAACGCTTCCTGGAGCTCGGCCCTCGCCAGGTTGGCACCCAGGCAGTAGTGCAGCCCGAACCCGAGGGTCAGATGGGTGGCCCCCGACCGGTCGGCCTCTATGTCGAACCGATCGGGCTCCTCGAACATGTCGGTGTCGTGGTTGGCCGCCACGAAACTCGGAAACACCAGCGTTCCGGCCGGGAAGGTGATGTCCCGATACTCGATGTCTTCAGATGCGAAGCGGCCGGTCGCCCGGATAGCGCCGAGATAGCGGAGGCTTTCTTCGGTGGCACGATTGGCCAGCTCTGGTTCGTCGGCCAAGCGGGCCCATTGGTCGGGGTGGTCCACGAACGTGGCAATGGCGCACGCCAGCTGGTTTCTGGTGGTGTCGGTGCCGGCCAGAATAATGGCCTCGACCATCGTGACCAGTTCGGTTTCGTTTAACCGATCACCTTCCTCTTCAGCCGCGATCATCTCGCTCAGTAGGTCGTCACGGGGTTCTTTCCGACGTTCGGTAATCAATCCCCGGACGTACGCCTCGAGCGCGATTCCGGCGTCGACGACCTCGTCGACATGGTCGGCCAGGTCGTCGTTGAAGACCTGGAAGATGGTGGTGGCCCATTGGCTGAACTGTTCCCAGTCTTCCCGAGGTGCACCCAGCAACTGGCAGATGATGGGAATCGGATAGGGCTCGCAGATGTCGGAGACAAACTCGCATCGCCCGGTCGCCACGAAGGGTTCAATTAGTTCTTCGATGACCTCGCGCATGAACGGCCGAAGGCGGTCGGCGCTTCGCGGGGTAAAGGCCGGGCTGACCAGGCGGCGAAGGCGCTGATGCTCGTCGCCTTCCATGGAGAGAATTGATGGCCGCTTTTGGCGTTCGAGGTACCGCTCGTCGGTGATGCCCTTGAGCTGGGAGATCAGCTTCGTTGCCGAATGCCACCGCTTGTCCTTGAGCACGGCAACGCAGTCCTCGTGGCGGGTGAGTAGATAGCCGAACGGGTGTCGGACAAGCCACGATTGGGCGGCCAGACCGGCGAGGACGTCGCGGTTTTTGGGTCCGGCGCCAGTGGCAGTGGCATCCAGGTTTGGTAGCTCGAGCTCGCTGACGAGCATGTGTCCTCTTCTCTTGTTGTTGAGGTGTCAGGCGTTGCCGTCGAAGCCGCCGGTAAAGCTTGAGAAGCGATGGGGGTCGTTCCCATCCGGTCGGGCGACGTTGGGCCAAAAGCCACCGGGATCGCCGCGGTGGACGTGCACCGCGCCGGCCGTCCAGCTCTCGCCACCGGGGACGGTGCGAACATCGGCCGCTAGGTAACGAATGGCGATGCCACAACGACGTCGGTCAGAACTGTTAGGGCGGGAGCCGTGGAGGAGAAGATCGGTATGCAACGAGACGTGGCCGGCCGGTAGTTCGTTCACGAAGGTGTCGTCGAACTCATCGTGCCCACTCACTCGCCGGTTGAGAACAATGGAGCCATCGAGGGGAAGCTCCTCGTGATCTAGCGAACCGCTGAGATGGCTTCCTGGCGCAAAGCGCATGGCGGAATTCTCGGCGTCGACATCGTCAACGGCCAACCAGACGGTGACCGACTTCGTCGGGGTGAAGGGCCAGTAGTTGGCGTCCTGGTGGAGCGGCACCTCCATGGCATCACCCGGCAGCTTGCAGAAAGCATGGGTGCTCCAGCACACAGTTTCAGGCCCAAGGATGTCGATGGCATAACCGGAAATCACCGGATGCGTGATCAGATCGTGAAGTGGTTCGCAGACACGATGGTAGTTATTGATCGAATAGCCGTTGCGGCGGTCGTCGGCCGACACAACCTCGGTGACCAACCAATCCATGTACTCCCGCAACTCGGCGGCGGCTGCCTGGTCAAGAGCAGGAAGCGGGCTGAGATACCCGTTGCTGTTGTAAAAGGTCAGCTGCTCGGCCGACAACAGTTCGCCACCCTCGGTTGACACCGGGCGGAACACAAGATCACGTTCTGTGTCGTCAAAGCGAAACACGCCAACGTCTGCCATGTTGGGATCGTACGCCACCGGTGATCGTGTCATCATCTCTCGATGGATGTCGGAGTGGTGCCAGTCAACACAGGAACGTTCCTTGGACCGGGTGAACTCGTGCGCCTCGCTCGAGTATTCGAGGACCTGGGCTATGAGTCGATGTGGACCTTCGAGCACGTGATCGTGCCT
>CALHBU010000168.1 GCA_937930655.1 uncultured Acidimicrobiales bacterium
AGCTGACACCATCGCCGCCGCCGATGTGCTTTTGCTTCAGGGCGAGGTAGGCGCAGACGGAGCCCGTCGTGCGGCCGAGCTGGCCAAGGCCGCGGGCACGCTGGTGGTCTTCAACCCAGCCCCGGTGGTTGCCGATGTTGCCGCTGCGGTGTTGCCGTTCGCTGACATCGTGACGCCCAACCGGGCCGAACTCGAACAGATCGACGTGCCAGATGGTGTTCGGTTGGTGGTGACCCTTGGACCGGAAGGGGCCCTTGTGGACGAAGCGATCGCCATCCCGTCGTTCCCCACCGATGTGATCGATCCGACTGGAGCAGGCGACTCGTTCTGTGGGGCGTTGGCTGTCGGTCTGGCCGATGGTCTTTCGCTGGAAGACGCAGCTCGCCGAGGTTGTGCGGCTGGCGCTTTGGCCTGTCGTCGAGCCGGAGCCGAGCCGTCGATGCCGACCAAAGACGAGCTAGAAGCTCTGTTGGCCGGTTAGGGGCCGTCCACCTAGTCTCGGCCCATGGAACTCAGCGACAAAGTGGCCGTCATCACAGGGGCGGGCTCCGGCATTGGCCGGGCCCTCGCGCTGGGCTTTGCGGCCGAGGGTGCTCGAGTGGTGGTGTCAACCGATCGTGACGCCGACAACGCCAAGGAAACAGCAGAACTGGTGACGGCGGCATGGCCCGAAACCACGGCGACGTGGGCCGAGCTCGACGTTGGCGACGAGCGGGCCGTCGAACAGATCGTTGTCGACACCGAGGCCGCCCATGGAACCCTGGACGTCTTCGTGTCCAACGCCGGGTACGGGCTGCGGGGTGGCCTCGATCTTCCCACCGACGAGTGGGAGCGCATGATGAATGTGCATACCTGGTCGCATCTGGCGGCCGCCAGGGCAGCTGTGCCTGGAATGGTCGAGCGAGGCGGGGGCTACATCCTCAACACCGCCTCTGCTGCCGGGTTGCTGACACAGATGGACTCGGGCCCTTACGCAGTGTCGAAGCACGCAGCCGTCGCCTTCGCCGAGTGGCTGCTGATCAACTACGGCGACCAAGGCATTGGGGTGTCTGTGCTCTGTCCCCAAGCGGTCCGAACCAACATCCTCGGACCCCGGGCCAAGACGGCTGGCAAGTCCAATACCCGGCAGGCGGCCGGTGATGGCATTCTCGAACCAGAAGACGTCGCCCAGAACTGCATCGACGCCATGCGGGACGAGCGGTTCCTCGTCCTTCCCCATGGCGAAGTGCTCACCTATTTCCAGCGGAAGTCCAGCGACTACGACCGTTGGCTTAAAGGAATGCGACGGTTCAAGGCCAGGCTGGCATCAGCATGAGCGAGCCATCACCCGTTGTGATCGACCGGATGGGTGTCAGTCGCTGCTTTGGCTGTGGGCAGGCCAACGACAATGGGCTGAAGCTCAACTTCTGGCAGTATCCCGATGGCACCGTGGAGACCAGGCATCAGACGGCGAGTCACCACTGTGGCCTCGATACCGTTGTGCACGGTGGCATTCAGGCCACCATTCTCGACGAAGTGATGGGGGTCATGGCCCAACTCTCGTTGCCGACCGATGCCGATGATCTGGCGTGCGTCACCGCCGAGATGCACCTGTCGTACAAGCGGCCGGTACCGCTTGCCGAGCAGGTACTAGCTCGGGCCACTCTCGTCGAGGTCGACGGCCGGGACATTCATATCGATGGATCGATCGTCAGCGATGACGGCACGGTACTGACCGAGGCCCGGTCGAGATGGCGCCAGCTGCGGGTGGCCTCCGACTAGCCGGCTAGCGATTCAATGACCTCGACAGCATCGAATCGTCGTCGTTCGGCCAACTCCTTGCACTGGTTGATCCTCGAACTGAAGCGGCCGTCGTTCAAAACCTGGGCCACGTGCATCTCGATCTCAGTGGCTGAGTCTGTCGGCTGACCAACGACACCCAGTTGATGAACCTCAACCCGTGTGGCGTTGCCGTTCTGATCGATGTGGCCGGTTGAATAGACCACCATCGGTACGCCGAGTACCACGCATTCGGCGGCGGTGGTGGCACCACCGTGCACGATGGCGCAACTGCTCTGGGTCAGGATCTCGACCTGGGGGGCGAACGCCAGCGCCAGCACATTGGCGGGTAGCGATCCGAGCTGCGAACTCTCGATGGTGCCTCCCAATCCAAGCACGAGATCCCAGTCGTCCCGCCGTGAGAAGGTGGCGACAATACGTTTCAGTAGTGGGACCTCGGCCTGCCAGTAGGAACCGAGCGAGCAGTACACAAGAGGTCGGGAGCGATCCCGATCGCGTTGGAAGTTGGTCCACGCCGCGTGGTCTTCGCTGGTCACCGAAAGCTCGTTTCGCTGAAGTGAGACCATTGGCCCGACGTAGCGGATGTCGGGGTGGGGGTCGTGTTCGAGCTCGAGTTCGGCCAGATTGAAGCTGAGGAACGGGACACCACGATGAACGAACGGCCGTTGCCAATGGCTGCGGTCGGCAACGGCGTCGAGCACCAAGCCGCGGGAGGCTGCTACCTGGCGGAGGGTGTCGACATCCATCGAGTGGTACTGGGCCGGCCGGTACCAATCAGCCATGGCTGAGCGGATCGCCCGCTGCCGCCACTCGAGACCAACGGTGGCTGCTCGGCTCCGCTGCCATTCGCGATCGAGTGCTGCCTGGTCTGTCTGGTCGGGGCGGGTGGTCGAATCGAGTGGCGGCAGGCCGGGACGTCGGAACACGGAGAAAAACACCGAGGTCATGGCGGTGGGAACGCCGAGTGAGGCGGTGACCAGTCGGGCGAAGTGCATCTCGAAATCGAGAAGAAGCACGTCGGGTTCCAGTGATCGAACCAGCGACTCGATCTCGTCGTTGGCGATCGAACCGGCCCGCAGTTGCCGACGTTCGGCGAGTCGTTTGGCAAAGGTGCCTGGGTGCCGTAGCGATTGCCAGCCAAGGGCTTCCGAGGCTTCCACGAACGGGCGGTCGCCGGTGAGAAGGTGGAACTCGAGGCCATCGGCCTTGATCGTCGACCCGATATCGGCCGGACTCAGGAAGACGACGTCGTGTCCGGCGCCACGCAGCCGTCGACTCAGTTCCACGTCGGCATTGACAGAGCTCGTCATGCCATCGGTGATGTGGACGATTCGCATGGCCAGGCCCAGCGTAGAAGCTGGAATCTGGCCTCTTCCTATCAGGGCCTCGTAAGCCCCGACGGCCGCCTATGGCACCGTGGAGACGATAATGGGTGCCGACCAGGTGTCATTGCCGGCGTAGCGGACCTGGTACTCGTAGGTTGTTCCTGCCTCGACGGTCAGATCGGTGAACCAACCATCGCTATCGGTGGCGATCACCTCGCCGTCACGGCCTATCTCGATCTCTCGACCGGTGTTGGTCCAGCGGAGAACAACTCGCTCTCGAGTGATTCTTCTGGCTTCGAGGCCAGCCGGCGGTTCCCCTTCGGTCACCACGTTCTCGCAGACAACGGCCTGGCCAAGAATGGCCGAACCGACTCGTGATTCCACCGAGTAGACAATGGCGCCAGAGCGGTCAGAATCGACGAATGTCCGAGCATCACCGGCGGTACGTCCCCGCCAGTAGGCCGGGCCGTCGTTCACCGAGCGGCGAACCACGAAACCGTCGGGGGCAGCGTCGGCAACCCAGTCGACGTCAACGTTGGTGCCGTCCCGGGTTGCGGTGCAGGAAGTGACCGCTACCTCGTCGCCGAGAGCCTGCGAGAAGCGGGCGATGCCGGTGAGCCGGCGATTGCCACCTCGGGTGAACTGGCCAGCTACCCACAGTCGACCGTTCGGGTCTTCTTCGATGGCCCATGCACCGGCGGCGCCGGCCAAGTCGAAGGTGATCGGAACCAGTTCGCCGGTGGCTTTGTCGATGCCGAACACTGCGTTTACATCGATGGCGTTCTCGGTCGGCTCGAACGGATTGCGGGGAGGATCGGTGGTGAAGGCCTGACGCCAGCAATGGCAGCCAATCCACAAGGTGCTGCTGCCGTCGTGGATGACCTGGTGGTCGCCGTTGTTGGTGTAGCGAACGTCGCCCTGACGAGTGAATGTCTCGGCGTCGACAGTGATGGAGAAGTTCTCCTTGCCGCCGTAGTGAACGAGGTCGTCGGTCAAGGCAATGTCGTACAGAAAGGTGATCGGACGATCGTCATAGGAGACGTTCGGGTGGTCCATGAGCGTGACACCGGTGGCGGTATCGAGAACAGCGAACGAGTCGGTCTCGGGGCTCCCATTGATGGAGGCAAAGAGACCGCCGACGTAGACCCGGCCTCTTGCGGCGTCGACTTCGATGTCACGAATTTGTTCGGACAGTTTCCCGTTGAACTCGACTGGTTCGACGCTGGGTGTCCAGTTGGGGTCGACGGCACCGGTTGCGGCATCGAGCTTGGCCAGATTGTCGAGCGGCAGTCCCTGGCCCCGCACGAAGCGACCGCCGGCGTAGATGCTGTCACCCTCGGCAGTAACGGTGAGTACCGCGGCCGGACCCCATGAGTGGGCAAGGTCGGCGTCGAATCCGTTGACGAGGGCACCCGTGGTTGGATCGATCAGGGCGACACCGCCGGAGAACTCGCCACCTGCGACCAGGAGGCCGCTGTCGGTGACGTCGAGTGAGTACACGAGGCTGTCGAGCTGGGGAGCGAAGCTGGGGATCCACTCGCCGGTCTCGAGATCGAAAGCGGCGAGGAAGGCATGCGAATGGCGAGTGCCGTCGGGGGCGACGACGGTGGTGAAGTCGCCACCCACGTACATCACGCCGTTCAGTTGTTGGAGGTCCCACACCAGGGTTTGGTAGACGCCGGTATGGCGGGAAAGACCAGAGCGCTCATCGACGTCCCAGATCCTGTCGGGCACAGTCGAGAGCGAAGCTGGCTCCTCGATGGCGGCCGACACAGGGGCCGAAATAGTGGTGACACCTGCAGCCAACATCATCATGGCTAACAGACCGGCTACTCGTTTTGAGCGCTTTGCAGACCCACTTTTTCGACTTCGCACTTGTATCCGCCGTTCGTTGACTTGCTCTCAATCAACGTTGGCTGGCTCGGTGAGGTCACACGAGTGGTGAACGTGCCCTCATGGTGGGCCCGAAGGCCCAGGGAGAAGCAGTTTGGCGGAGGTGGACGGGAATCGAAC
>CALHBU010000169.1 GCA_937930655.1 uncultured Acidimicrobiales bacterium
ACGATGCAGGCGATCCTCGCGGCCATGGGAACTCATCACCCGGCCAGCGCGACCTACCAACTGATGACTGCGGTCATGTACTACGCCGGACTGCGACCCTCCGAGGTCCTGATGCTGCGGCCCTCAGCACTCACATTGCCAGCGGGGGAGTGGGGTGTCATCGATGTGGTCGAAGCGGATATCTCATTCGATGAGCCTGGTGAGCCGAAGACTGGCAGACGAACGGTTCCGATCCCACCTGTCTTGACGGACCTGCTGATCGCTTGGGTGACGGACCACGGATTCGAGGGGAGAGATCTGCTGTTTCGGACACAGACCGGAAAGCGTCCGACTTCCTCCAATTGGGGACGCGCCTGGCATCGCGGACTGGACCGAGCAGGTCATCCGTCGCTTCGTCTCTATGACTGTCGACATGCCGCGGCCACGACCTGGCTGGCCGCAGGGGTTCCGCTCGGCGAAGTTGCGCGTCGGCTCGGACACTCGGTCGACGTGTTGGTTTCGACCTACGTGGGCGCCCTCAAGGGAGACGAGGCTGCAGCAAACCGAATGATCGAGCAGTTTCTCGACCGAGTCGAGTGAGGTGGAAGTTCTGCTCGGACTCTCTCATTGCCTGAAGCGGTCTCGAACTAGTGGTTCGGATCTCGCGTCCACACTGGGTCCCAGTAATGCCCTGGTTCTCGTTTCCAACCGTTTAGAACGAGCGATCGGCCCAGAGGGGACGGAAGGATGTCGCTGAGCAGTCGACATCGGAGTCGATCGCTGTTCTCGCCTGTCACTACCAGTTCGCTGGAACTCCATAGGTCCGGAAACAGTGACTTCTGATTGATCTGAACTCTGGAGGCGTCTTTGACCTCGTACATCATGACGCCGTCCACACGAACCTCGAATCGAGCTCCCTCGATGAAGAGCCGTTGCTTCGCGAAACTCAATCCGTGGACTTCTACTCGAGTGCCACGTGCAGCGTTTCGCCGAGCTAAGGAGCGCAACAGGCTTCGGATAGGGACGAGCACTACAGCAAGTCTGGCATCCAGTAGGTAGTCGGAGTCGACATCTCTTATGGTCGATCAGAGGCGGGTCGTCAGGGCCCTTGGGTTCCGTAGACCTGTTGGTTCTCAATGGCATCGACGCGACACATGACAACCGTGCGGGCAGTCAACTACTCGAGCGGGAGCTGAATTCGGCCTAATCCTCAAGAATTCTGTTGACCGGGACATGGAACGGGACATGGCTCGGGAGCTAACCGAATCATGCTTGGCCCATGGCTCAGAGGATTGTTCTGTCTTCAGACAGGTACGCCGGCGAATTGGCGGCAGCGTCTTGACTGGACACGCTCCCGACTTCCTGACGATTGACGAGGCCAGGGCTGTTCTCGGGTTTGGTCGGACGATGGCCTACCGGGAGGCAGCCATCTACGTGGCCAGCGGCGGTGAGAACGGAGCGATGCCGGCGATCGAGCTGAAGCCTGGCGTGTTGCGGGTGCCACGGATCGCTTTGGAGGAGCTCCTGGGCGGTCCTCTGACGTGGCCACCCCCACGGCAAGAGACTTCGGCATCAGTGACGAAGATCGAGCCAGACATGGCCCGCCCCACCTCCAGTCGTAAGAAGCGCCAAAGCAAGAACCGCGGCACAGACCAGTCGACGCTGCCCTTCTCCGCCTAACCACCATGACCTTCAACCGAGCCTTCACATACCCATCACCTACAACGACAGACGAGTGCACAGCTGTTGGCAGTGCTGGTGGGAGGTGGCGTCGGTGACGGCCCGAGCGACGACGTTGAAGGGTTCGGGGGCGGGGGAGTACTACGTCCATGAGTTGCCGAACTACTACTTGGATTCGGGTGAGCCTCGGGGTGTCTGGCTTGGCCAGGGAGCGGAGACGCTTGGCCTCAGCGGGGAGGTTCGTGATGCCGAGTTTTTGAATGTGATGGCTGGGGCTCATCCTCACGATCCGTCGCTGTTGCTGGGTCGCCGGTTTGGGGAGGAGTCGGTTCGTGGGTTTGATGTGACGGCGTCGGCTCCGAAGTCGGTGTCGGTGTTGAAAGAGCTGGCCGGCCCGGACGTCGAGCGGCATGTCGCGGCGGCTCATGATGCGGCGGTGGCTTCTATGGCCGCCTGGGTCGAAGACCATGCGCATACCCGGTTCCGGGTGAATGGTGAGGTTGTGACGGTTGATGCTGAGGGGTTGGTGATGGCGACGTTTCGTCAGCACACCAGCCGGGCCCTTGACCCTCAGCTGCACACGCATCTTGTGATCGCTAATCGGGTCCAGTCGCCTGATGGTCGGTGGTTGGCGTTGGATGCCCGCTATTTGAAGAAACACCAGCGGGGGGCGTCTGCTCATTATCACCTGGTGTTGCGGAACGAGTTGACGGCTCGGCTTGGGGTTGGGTGGGAGCCGGTGGTGAATGGGATTGCCGAGATCTCCCATCTGCAGGTGGGTTTGTTGGAGGAGTTCTCGTCTCGGACGGATCACATCGAACGCCGGTTGGATGTGAAGGTTGACCGGTTTGTCGAGTCGATGGGCCGTGAACCGACGGTCCGGGAGTATTGGAAACTCGAACGGGAAGCCGTATTGGACTCTCGACCAGCGAAAGTGAAAGACGTGTCGGCTGTCGAACTACGCCAGCTCTGGGCCGAGCAGGTGCGCGGCATTGGTCATGACCCGGCGGGTTTGGTCGGGTTGGTGGCGGATAGGGCGACTCGGCGCCCGATGACAAGTGACGTCGCCGTCGAGGTCGTCGACCAGGCGATCGTCAGTTTGTCGGAGCATTCGACCTGGCATCCCGCTGATCTGACCCGCGAGATCGCGGCCGCTATCCCAACCGATGTCGTGACCCCAACCAACGACATCCCCGCAATGTTGAAGCGGTTGACTGACTATGCGATCGAGCATCGCTGTGTCGATATCTCGCGCCCTACACCGGACGGTGTCTCGGTTCGTCGTGATGGTCGACCAACCTCGGAGTCTGGTGTCGAGCAGGCATTGACGACCCCGGAGATTCTGGCTCAGGACCGTGCGACTCAGGCGTGGGCTGAACGCCGCATGAGCCACCTGCCCACGGACTCTGCTGATGCTCCTCAACGGTCGGAGGTGCCGCTCACCATCCCGCAAGCAGAAGTGGCGGCCGCTGTTGCCGGTGACGCACACCTCACCCTCATCGTCGGCCCGGCAGGCACCGGCAAAACCACCGCCCTCAAACCAGCGGTCGAACAGCTACACGCCGAAGGCCGGGCGGTGTTTGGTGTTGCCCCGTCAGCCGCGGCAGCCGAGGTTGTTAGCCGGGAGACGGGGGTGGATGCGGACACGATCGACAAACTCCTCACCGAACACTCCCTTCAGCGACCACCAGGCCACCGGTATGACTTGCCGGCGCATGCCACGGTCATCGTTGATGAGGCGGGGATGCTCAACAACGACAAACTCCACCAACTAACCCAACTCGCTGACTCACGTTCTTGGCGAGTGGTGATGGTCGGCGACCCGATGCAGTTCGCGGCGGTCGGTCGGGGTGGCATGTTCGAACACCTCGTCGACAGCTTCGGGGCGATCGAACTCGACCGAGTCCACCGTTTCACCGAACTGTGGGAAGCCACAGCGTCTTTGCGTCTCCGCCGTGGTGATCCAACTGTCGCCGACGTCTACCAAGAGCACGGCAGGTTGCATGGCGGGACCCGCACCCGAATGCAGACTGAAGCCCTCGACGCGTGGCAACAAGCCCGCTGCGACGGTGAAACCGTTGTCCTGGCGACGCCAGACAACAACACCGCACAACAGCTCAACGTGGCGGCCCAGCAGCGACGCCTCGACGCAGGGGAACTCTCAACCCGAGGACGGACGATCAACACTGGTGATTATGAGCTGCGGGTTGGGGATGAGATCGTGACCCGCCGTAACCACCGCCAACTCACCACCAACCAGCAACAACCGGTCCGCAATCGCGACCGATGGACCATCGATTCCGTTCACCGCAACGGCGACCTGACCGTCACCGGAGACTCCGGAACGATCCGACTGCCGTCCGACTACGTCCAACATCACGTCGAGCTTGGATATGCGCAGACAAGTCACGCCACCCAAGGCCGAACCGTCGACCGGTCCATCCTGTACCTCGACGGCCCAACCGACGCCCGAGGCATCTACGTTCCCCTCACCAGAGGACGACACACCAACGACGTCTACATCGCCACAACACCCGACCACGACGCGCACGAAGTGTTCGCCGAGTCGATCAACCGGTTATGGGTCGACCAGCCCGCCATCGCCATCCAAACCCAAAACACGCAGATCAACGAACCGGCCAGGCCCGGCACCTTCCCGCCGCACGAGCTACGGCAACTACTGGACCGGGCCGCCCTCATCGAAAGCGATCTGACCGCCAACACCCAGACCCTGCGACAGCTACCGCCACGCATCAGCCAGCTGACCTCCCACGTCGAAGACGCAACGAAACATCAAGCCGACCTGACCTCGAAGCTTCACAAAGCCGAACAGTTGATTGCTCGCTACGACCGTCCTCTTCGACGGCGAGGCCACGAACAAGACATCACCCGCGCCAGAGAAACCATCAACACTGCCCCCGACCAGATCAACCGACACGCCGTGAACATCCAGGGTTACGAACGAGACATCACCTCAGCCAAAGCAGCACTCCAAGCAGCCCGAACATTCGACCAACAAACCCCTGCTCTTAAGACTGAACTCGCAGACGTCACCCAACGGCTCGATGACGACCGGAACATCCGAACCCGCACCCTCCGCCGAGAGACATCCAACCGGATCACCAGCCACCTCGGCCAACGACCACAAAACATCGACACAGCCAAAGCCTGGGACAACGCAGCCGGTCACTACGACCAACACCAAACCGCCTACCAGACCCAGGGCATCGACACCCCGGCCGCCAAACAGCTACGCGGCCCCGGCCACACACGCAGCCTCGAAGAGGCCAACAAGGCCAGCATCAACCTTCACTACCTCACACAGCAAGAGGGTCTCTCGAGTCAACTTCGAACACCAGAAATCGGAATCAGTCGATGACGCGGCCATGCCCCCACCCCGAGTGGTGGAGGCAAGAACCAGG
>CALHBU010000170.1 GCA_937930655.1 uncultured Acidimicrobiales bacterium
CGTTGCCGACAAAGGCCGAAGTCCGACGCATGTTTTCGGTGAGCGCCAACTTGGCACCGGACATCTCGGCCCCTGGCAACTCGCCGGCCTTGATCTTGTCCATGGCTCGTTGGCTGTTGAGCTTGTTGACCTGGCCCCGAACATAAATGTCCATCAGGTCCTGACGGACCAGCGGGTCCTTTTCGAGACCGAAGTGGGTGACCATTTCCCGTAGGCGGGTGAACCCACCCCCGGCTGAGCCTCCACCGCCAATCGACGCCCGTTCGTTCATCAGGGTGGTGAGCGCAACTCGCCATCCGTCGTTGACCTCGCCCAACCGATGGGTATCGGGCACCCGAACTTCATCGAAGAAGACCTCGTTGAAGTTGGCCCCGCCGGTCATCTGGCGCAGCGGTCGTATCTCGACGCCCGGAGCCTTCATATCGACCACGAATCCGGTGAGGCCCTTGTGCTTGGGCATGTCGGGATCGGTCCTGGCGATGATCTCGCCAACGTCGCTGTAGTGGGCCCCAGAGGTCCACACTTTCTGACCGGTGATGATCCACTCGTCGCCATCACGCTCGGCCTTCATCTGCAGGCTGGCCAGGTCGCTACCGGCTCCCGGTTCGGAGAACAGCTGGCAACCAACCAGATCACCTCGGTACATCTTGGGCAACAACGATGAGGAAACTTCTTCGTTGGCGTGGTCGGCAATGGTCGGTGCGACCATGCCGAGACCAATACCAAAGAACTCCTGGTTGGGGATCTGGTAGCCGGCTTCCAGCTCGGCATAGGCCCTCTCATGGGCTCGCGAGAGGCCAGCACCACCGTGTTCGGGTTTGCCGGCGATATAGCCGAACCCGGCGTCGTACCTTTTGGCTCGCCATGCCTGAGCTGCGGCCAGATCAACCTTCTCCTGCTCGCGGTCGATTTCCTCGAACAGGGCCGCGTCGTCCAGGCCGGCACCCCAGACGAAGTCCTCGGCCGGGGGCTTCGGATCGGCATTGGCATCCAGAAAGGCCTGGGCCTTGGTGGTGAAGTCCTCCAGCGAGATGTCAGTCATGGGTTGAAGTTACACCCTTCCTTTCGGCTTCTACAGTGGCAGCGATGACGTCGTCAGCGGTTCTTCATCTCATGGCGTCTCGGTCCGGGCTCAAGCCAGTCGTTCTGGTACTCGGTTTGTTACTCATGGCCTGTTCTGGAGACGGCGACGGAGCGCCAACGGTGGCAACCAGGGGTGCCACGACAACCGTGGTCGATACGCCGTTTTGTCTGGAAGCGGTTGCCTTCAATCAGTACCTGGACAACAACGGCGCGGATCTGTTCGTCCCGGCAGGAGCCGAGACCTACATGGCCGAAACCCAGCGCCGCTTGCAGGCCATGGCCGATCTGGCGCCGGGTGAGATCGTTGACGACATCGACACCATCATCGGGGCCTACGCCGAACTCGACGCCTCGTTGGCCGATGTCGGGTACGACCTGGTGCTGATCGACGACGAGGCATTCCAGTCCGACAAGGGGGCTGACGCCTCTCTTCGGCTCGACAACTTCTTGTTCGACGAGTGCGGTTTCGACCCTCTGGCCGGTGTGCCGTTTGAGGGAGTGAAGCCCGAGGTGCTCAGCGACGATGAGTTGGGCGACATGATCGGTGAACAAGATGCCGACGATGCCGAACTGGCTGATCTTCTTGCCACCCAGTTCGTTGACGAGTTCGGGCTGGACGAGGTTTCGGCTCAGTGTCTGGCGGAGAACATGGACAGCGACAACGTGGTCACTATTGCCTCCGGTGGCATCGTGACCGAGGAAGTGCAGGCCGATTTCGTTTCCACCCTGGAGAGTTGCGGTATCGATCAGGAGCAGTTGGCGGAGTGACTCGACGGTTCGACCTCGCTTTCCTTGCTGCCTGGACCCTGCTGGTCTGGGTCGGTCGCCTGCGAAACGTGGTCGTCGATGACGACCTGTCGGGCTGGTCCTTCACCTGGCGATTGCTGGTAGCTCTCGGATTCACCAGCGTTGGTCTTGCCCTCGCCGCTTTGTTGATCCTCCACCGGTTGTCGGTTTCGATGGCGAGCGGATCAGCCCGGCTCGGGGCAGGATTGGCCGTGGTGGGAAGTATCTGGTGGCTTGTCCGAGGCATCGGCATTCTGGTGGCCGACTATTCGGTCGGGTTCAAACTGGTCCACAGCGCGTTGGCGTTGGTGACTGTTCTGGTGAGCCTGACCGTGCTGCGGACTCAGCAGCGGGGGACCGTTGGTCAACGCCCACTCGCTACTGGCTGAGACGACCCGATACCATCGGCGTTGTTATGGGTGAACCAGTCAGCGTGATCCAAAAGCCTTCGTCGCAGCACGGCAAGGTGCGGTTCGAGACCAACCGATCCTTCACCGGGATGGGGCATGAGCGTTACGACGTCGACGATCCGATCACCGGCGATCGTCCTCCGGACCTGGTGGCAAAGCTGATGTTTGGCTCGGGCAAGGTTGAGCGAGTGCATGTCTATGCCCAGACCGTCACCGTGCAGCTCAAGGCTGGCGCCGACGCTGATGGTCTGAAAGAACTGCTCGAAGACATGTACATCTATTACAAGCCGGGTGTTGAGGTTCCGACTGAGGAGTCCTTCTCCTCCTGACCCCCCTGGTTGCCAGTATCGAACAAATGTTCGATACTGGTCGAATGGTGGTAGGAACCGATCAGCTCGATCCAGCACTACTTGAGCAGCTGCGACCGGTCACGCTCACCGGCGAGCAGTTGCTTGAGGTGCCCGAACCGCTTCTCCCACTTTTCCCCTGGGGTGGTATTCAGCGGGGCTGGAGTGTTGGCGTAGCCGGCGATGGTGCCTGGTCACTGGCCCTTGCCATCTGGGCCGAGGCGTTGGGGGTTGAGGGATGGGTGGCCGTGGTTGGTGCACCGGATCTTGGTCTGGTGTCGGCCTCGACACTGGGTGTTCGCCTCGATCGGCTGGTGGTTGTCGAATCGCCGCCCTCTGGTGAATGGTCGACGGTGGTGGCGTCACTCGTCGAAAGTTTCGACATCGTGGCCATCGACCCCGCCGGCCCGATCGGTCTTCGTGATGCCAGGCGGCTCAGTGCCAGAGTCAGGGAACAGGGTGCGGTCTTGTTCCACCTCGACGGTGGTCATAGCTGGCCATCGGCGCTTGACCTGACCCTCACCGGTTGCAGCGAGGGATGGGAGGGAATCGGCCGAGGTCATGGTTTTCTGGCCAGCCGTCGCCTGGCCATTGACGCCATTGGGCGTCGTACCGGTCGACCCCGCTCGACTTCGGTTCTTCTTCCCGGACCCGGCGGCCGGTTGGCTGTCAGCGGCTGACATGGCCAGCCCAACAGTCGGTAACCCTGCAGTTGCTGTGCCAGCAGCAATCCGCATGGGCGTGGTGTGGTGTCCTGATTGGCCGGTGGTGTCATGGGGCGTCCCGCTCGATGAGCCGGCCGCAGTTTTTGTCGCCAACCGGGTGGTGGCCTGTTCGCCGGCAGCCCGTGACGAAGGGGTCGTCATTGGTCAACGGCGCCGTGACGCCCAGGGGCGGTGTCCTGACATTGCGGTGCTCGACCGGGATGTCGACCGCGAAGGTCGATTGTTCGAACCGGTCGCGGCCGCTCTCGAAGCCCTGACCCCTCGGATCGAGGTGGCCGGGGCCGGTCTGGTTGGCTTTCCAACCCGAGGACCGTCCCGATTCTTCGGTGGCGACGCTGCTTTGGCCGAACGAATGGTCGAGTGTGTTGGGCCGGTGCTCGCCGGTAGAGGCGATGCCCGAGTGGCGTTGGCCGATGGCGTCTTCGCCGCCCGTTTGGCGGCCCGAACCACCGAAGCAATGAGTGGGCCGGTGGTCCTGCCAGTCGGAGCCAGCCCTGCTTTTCTTGCCGCTCTCCCTATAACAACTCTTGAGCAACCGGAGCTCACCGATGTCCTACTCCGGTTGGGGTTGGACACGTTGGGTGGGTTTGCCGCCCTCCCGGCCGGTGACGTGGTCGGCCGATTCGGCCGTGAAGGCAGACAGGCCCATCGTCTGGCCGGGGGCGAGGACGAACATCCGCCAGACCTCCGACGTCCGGCTCCGGACCTTGCCGTCACCTGGCAGTTCGAGCCTTCAGCCACTCGTATCGAGACCTGCGCCTTTGCCGCCAAGGCGCTGGCCGACGAGCTCCATGCAGCACTCAGCGCAGACGGTCTGGCCTGTATCAGAGTGGCCATCGAGGCCGAGACCGATGCCGGCGAGCAGCACGTGAGGCTTTGGCGTCACGAGGGTGCTCTGTCGGCGGCGGCTCTGGCCGATCGGGCCCGATGGCAGCTCGACGGTTGGCTTTTGATGGCCCGAACCGCCGGGAGTGAGCGAGCCGGACCGGGACCGAGTGCGGTGGGGGAGGACGCCGCGATGGATGCCGGGATCGCTCGGCTGACCCTCATCCCCGACGAGGTGGTTCCGGCTTCGGGCCGACAGCTTGGTTTCTGGGGTGGACGGGCCGAGCGGGCCGACGATGTCACCCGTACCGTTGCCCGCTTGCAGGGGCTCCTTGGTCCGGAAGCGGTGACGGTGCCGGAGTGGCGTGGTGGCCGGAGTCCGGCCGAGCAGATCACTCTCATTCCGGCCGCGGCGGTAGATCTGGGTGAAGAACGTCCTGCTACCTCGGCAACTTGGATAGCCGAGCCCTGGCCCGGTCGAGTCCCCGATCCGCCCCCAGCCCGGGTACTTGCCGACCCACCGTTGGTTGCGGTTGTCGATGTCGTTGGTCGGCCGGTGGTGGTCGACGGACGAGGCGAAGTGTCAGCCGAGCCGGCAATGGTCACGATCGACCGGACGGTTGGCGTGTCGGCCTGGGCTGGTCCCTGGCCGGCTGACGAACGGTGGTGGGATCCGCTTCATCTACGTCGCCGAGCCCGACTCCAGGTTGTGCTGGAAGACGGCAGCGCCCACCTGCTCATGGTGGAACAGCAGGCCTGGTACCTCGAGGCCAGTTATCTCTGAACCGGCTCGATAGTTTGCCTATCGAATCATGTCGCGGTCGAACTCACCTCCAACCGATCAGCAGTCGGCATTTAGTTCATTGCGGATACCCGCCTACCGGGCGCTGTGGTGGGCCGGTTTGTTCTCGTTCATGTCGGTCCAGATGCAGTTCCTGTTGCGAGGCATCCTGGCCTGGGAGTTGACCGAGCGGGAAGGTGCGCTGGGTCTGACTTACATGGTGTTCGGTGCCACCATGCTGATTGCCACCCCACTGGGCGGTGTCGCCACCGACCGTTTCCCGAAACGACGGGTCCTGCTCCTCAGCCAATCACTCATCACTCTCGCCGCGGTAGCCATGGGCATCGTGGTCATCCTTGGAATCGAGCAGTTCTGGATGCTGCTGGTCGCCGGGGTTGCTCAGGGTGCGGCCTTTGGCTTCTATGGGCCAGCCAGGGTGGCCATGGCCGCCGATCTGGTCGGCCGGGATCAACTGGGCAACGCCATCACCCTCTCGTTGCTGAGCATGAGTGGCACCCGAGTCTTTGCCCCATCTCTGGCCGGTGTCCTGGCCGGCGTGGCCGCAGTGGGTATCGGCGGGGCCTACCTGATCTCGGCTGCCTTCTCCGTTATCAGCCTCATTAATGTGCTGCGGGTTCCGAACATTGCGGCCACGTCCCCCGGCAATCGAAACCCTCTCGCCGAGATTCGCGAAGGCGTCCGGTACGTCGCAGCCCGCCCCGAACTCAAGCGGCTGGTGGTCTGCTCCTTCGTGGTCATCATGTTCGGATTCAACTACGTGGCCTTCATCCCGGCACTGGTCGAGGGTGTCTTCGACCTCGACGATGTGTGGGTCGGCGTGATCAGTTCCGCCAGTTCGGTTGGCGCCATTGCCGTTTCCATTCCGCTGGCCCGCCGAGCCGACTCCGCCGGCGCCAAGAACATCATGATCATCGCTGGGCTGTTGTTCGGGGCGGGCGTGGTGGTGCTTGGCCAGGCTCCGTCGTTCTGGTTCGCGTTCGTGGCGGTGGCCTTCATCGGTGCCTTCACCACCGGCTACCAGTCGCTGTCCAACACGCTGGCTCTCGGAATGGCCGAGAAGAGCTACCAGGGCCGCGTTCAGTCGTTGATGCAGCTCTCGTTTGCCGGCTTCGGTATCGCCGCTCTTCCGCTCGGCGCGCTGGCCGAAATACTGGGTCTTCGGGTTGCGATTGCCGTAATGGGTTCGGTGGCGCTGGCCGCCATGGTGGCGTACACCGTGCTCGAGCGGTCACCAGCAGCGCAAGAACCAGCGGTGGTCAGTCAAAAGTAATGACGCTGCGGGCGATGTTGCCCGTCTTCATGTCCTCGAAGCCCTCATTGATCTCTTCCAGCGAGATGGTCTTGGAGACCATCTCGTCAAGCTTCAGGCGACCGTCGAGATACATCTCGACGAAGCGGGGCATGTCGGTGCGGAACTGATTGGAACCCATGTTGGAACCGGTCAGCTTCTTTTCAGACAACAGTTCGACACCGTGAAGTTCGACCTTCGTGCCAACCGGGATCATGCCGATCACGGTGGCCTGGCCGCCACTGCGCAGCATGCCGAACGCCTGCTCGGCCGTCTGTTTCATGCCAACCGCCTCAAAGGCGTGATGAACACCACCACCGGTGAGTTCTCTAACCGCCTCGATGGGGTCGGTATCGGCCGCGTTGACAACGTGTGTCGCCCCCAGCTCCTGGGCCAGCTCGAGCTTTGAGCCCACCATGTCAACGGCGATGACCTTGTTGGCCCCGGCAATACGCCCGCCCTGAATCGCCGACAGGCCGATGCCACCGCAGCCAATGACGACGATGCTCTCGCCGGCCGCCACCTTGGCGGTGCGGAACACCGCTCCGAGACCGGTGGTGACACCGCAGCCGATTAGTGCTGCCTTGTCGAGCGGCATCTCCTTGTCGACCTTCACCAGCGCTTGTTCGTGAATGAGCATCTTTTCGGCGAACGACGACAGATGCAGATACTGGTTGACTGTTTCTCCTCCCCGGCTCAGGCGAGGTGCCTCTCCCGGTTGACGAACCAGTTCGGTTGCCTTGTTCTCACAGAGCGAGAGATGGCCGTCGGTGCACTGGGAGCAGTGCCCGCAGAAGGCCGAGAGGCAGGTGATCACATGGTCGCCCGGTTCGACGTAGTGGACCATCGAGCCCACCGCCTCCACTACACCGGCTGATTCGTGCCCCAGGACTGCAGGGCACGGGAATGGATACTTGCCCTCCATGAAGTGAAGATCGCTGTGGCAGAGACCCGCAGCCGAGGTCTTGATCAGGACCTCTCGAGGCCCTGGCTCGCCGATGTCGACATCTTCGATGTCGAGTTGTCCGGGAATGGCATTGAGTACGGCCGCTTTCATCAGGGCTCCTGTCGGTCTTCGTGCTTGCTTGTCTCCTCCAGAACGAAGGCATCGACTGCGGAAAGATATCGCTCGAGAAGATCGGCCAGCTGCTCTTGCTCGGTGGCCGAGAAGTCGCTGAGGATGGCGTCCATGCCATAGCGGAGCCGATCGGCGAGGGCGGCGTAGCGGGCCAAACCCGATTCGGTCGCTGAGACCACGATCGATCGTTGGTCCTCGCTCGACTTGACCCGCTCGACGTAGCCCCGCTCGACCAGGCAGGCGACCGCCCGAGTGGTGGACGCTGGGGTGATATGCAGACCCTCCGCCAACTCGCCCATGCGCATGGAGCCTTGTTGACAAATGACGCTGAGGGCATCGGCCAGAGCCATGTCGAGACCATCTTCGCCGGTGCCGTAGAAAGCATCCTTGACTCTGGTCGCTGATGCGCCGCGGCGAATCTCACGCCAGGCTCGTCCGATGCGCCATTTCGCCGACGCAGCGGGAGGGGCAGAAATATTCACATCGTTAGTGTGGACTCAGTGTCGACTCACTGTCACGTTGGCGTCGGCTTCTGTTGCCACGCCAACCGAGCTTCGTCGGCCAGCGTGCGGACCGGAACCCCGGTTGCATCGCTCAGCGCAACCAGGTGGTCGTACTCCGGTTTGGCACCGTGAGGACCCACTTTCATGTCCACCACGGCACCCCGCAGCTCCACCTGGTCGACCGACCGGGGGAGCGGATGCTTGGTTGTCGCCGTGACCCTGATGCCAAGCGTGCCCGTTTCTTCACTGAGAACCTGGCGAAGGGTCTGCTCCAGTTCAGGGGTGGCGAGGGCGTTGACCTGATGGGCCGGTCGGTTCTTCTTCATGGACATGGGAATGACCCAGGCGTCGTCGGCCCCGGCTGCCAGCAATCGGTCGATGACCCGGCCGAGAACCTCAGGCGACACATCGTCGACGTTGGTGGAGAGTTCTATGGCCGAGACAGCACTGGAAGCGCCAGCTCCGACTGGGCCTTCAAGCACGATGGCGCTGACGACGTTGGGGTGGGTGTCTGGGTCCCAGCCTCCTGCGCCTCGAGAAGAGCTGACGATCGTGCCGTCAGGCAGGCGGCCCCACTGGCCGAGAGCACAGAGCAGGGCTGCGCCGGTGGGGGTACACGTTTCCAACTCGGCATCGACCGAACGGATCGGGGCGCCCTTGAGCAGTGCCAAGGTGGCTGGTGCCGGAATCGGGAGCTGACCGTGGGCCGCAGTGACGGTGCCATGACCGAGGCCAACCGTGCCTACCACTACCGAGTCAACGGTGAGGGCCTCGAGGGCCAGCCAAACACCAACGATGTCGACGAGGGCATCGACGGCCCCGACCTCGTGAAAATGCACCTCGTCGAGTGGTACCTGGTGCTGCTCGGCCTCGATCTCGCCCAGCAGCCGGAAGGTTCGTCGGGCCCCTTCGGACACCGACGGTGGGAGATCGGCGCCGGCCAAGAGGGCGTCGATGCTGCTCCACGATCGATGGTGCTCGGCGACCTCGGCCGTCACCACCGCCCGGGTCGCCGAGATCCCGTTGCGGGTGGTTTCGGTCTGTTCGACCGTCCATCCCCCGATGCCGAGGCCGTCCAGTCCGGCCACTACCTCGGCCAGCGATGCGCCGAGTCCGAGCATGGCACCCAGGAGCATGTCTCCCGAGGCGCCGAATGATGGGTCGAGCCATAGGGTCCGCACGGTGGTGTTCATCGAAGGAGCCGGTGGGTCGCGCAGGCCGCTCCGTAGCCGTTGTCGATACCGACCACCGAAATACCGGGCGCGCACGACGACATCATCGACAGAAGCGCCGTCATGCCCTCGAACGAGGTGCCGTAGCCAGCAGAAGTGGGCACCGCGATAATGGGATGGGGTACCAGGCCAGCCAAGACCGTTGGCAACGCGCCCTCCATGCCGGCAATGGCCACGATGGCATGCACCGATTCGAGTTCAGGAAGAACGCCGGTGAGACGGTGGAGGCCGGCCACTCCGACATCGGTCAGTGGTCGAACGACATGGCCGAGGGATTCCAGGGTTACCCGACACTCGTCGGCTACCCCCAGGTCGGAGGTGCCGGCAGCCATGACCGCTACGTCGAAAGCGGTGTGGGGACGGGCTCGCCAACCAAGAATTCCCTGGCCCATGAGCGACGGGTCGAACTTGCGCAACTCGTGCTCCTGATCGGGAGTGAGGCGGGTGGCCACCACGGCATCCGATCCCCGTTGGAGCATCTCGTCGACGATGTCGACGGCTTGTTGTGTGGTCTTGCCCGCGCAGTACACGGCCTCGGGTAAATCGATGCGGGCGGTGCGGTCCAGATCGAGCCGGGCGACCGGAGGAGTGTCGGCCATCAGTTGCTGAGGGCGGCGTTGAGATTTCCCGATCGAAGACCGGCAAGATCGAGCGTGACGTAGAGGTAGCCGGCCTGTTGAACGGCGGCGACTACCTCGTCGGCTTTGGCTGCCACCAATGCAACCTGATCGGCGGGGACCTCGATGCGGGCAGTGTCGTCGTAGTGGCGGACTCTGACATCGTCGAATCCCAGTGACCGGAGTGCGCCTTCGGCCCGGTCGATCCTGCTGAGGAGCGGAACGGACACCGATGTGCCATACGGGATGCGGGATGAGAGGCATGGCATTGCTGGTCGGTCCCAGACATCGATACCCCAATGCCGAGCCAGTCCCCGAATGTCGGTCTTGGTCATCTCGGCTTCGACCAGCGGGAACCGCGCCCCTCGCTCGGCCGCCGCCTGTTGTCCCGGCCGGTGGTCGCCGAGATCGTCGAGGTTCACTCCAAGGACGATGGTGGCACTGGCGGCCTGAGCAACGGGAGCGAGTTCGTCCATGAGTGCCGTCTTGCACCAGAAGCAACGGTCGCCGGCATTCTCAACATACCGGGGGTTGTCGAGTTCGTTGGTTGTTACGTCGACCCATCGGAGGTCCCACTCGGCCGCCAAACGTCTGCAGTGGTCGAGTTCTCCGGTAGCCAGTGAGGCTGAGTTGGCGGTGGCCGCAGTGCATTGGCCAGGAAGCGCTCGCTCGGCGGCAACCGCCAGAAGGGTCGAGTCAACGCCACCCGAGAAGGCCACCACCATGGGACCAACAGCACGGCAGACGTCGAGTAGCTGGTTCTCAAGCTGCTCTGGCGTTCGCATCTCTGCAGCCTAGAAGCTCAACCGTCGACCCAACCGTGCCGTAGTAGCTGGTCAGGCGTTGAAAGACGGAAGGATCGCCAGAATGAACCGATCGATGAAGATGAGTGCTGGACTCGTTGGGTTGGCGATCTTCGCCGGCTCGTGCGGAGGAGGCGACGAGGTCGTGAGCGACGTCGCCGAGACCACCGAAGCGGAGTCAGCCGAAAGCACGGCGGCTCCGACCACTGCGCCCGCCACCAGCGAGGCCGCTTCTGACTCTGACTCCGACGACTCCTCGGAGTCCGGTGGTCTACAAAGCTCGGTGAACTCTGATGGCGATACAGAATCGAACGGGTCAACCCAGACCACCGAAGCCGAAGAGCCGGAAGAGACGACCACCACCGAGGCCATCATCGACGACGGCGAAGAGGTTGGTGTGTTCACCCTGAAGGTTGGGGATTGCCTTGGCGACGTTCCGCTCGATCAGATCTCGTCGGTGACCGAGCTGTCGTGCGACAACCCGCACATCTACGAGATCTACCACGCCTTCGACATTTCGGGCGACGTGTACCCGGGTGACGACGAGGTGGTTGCCGAGGCCCAGGAAACCTGCCTGGCAACGTTTGAGGGATTCGTCGGCATCGAATACGAGGCCTCAGAACTCGAGATCAGTTACCTCTATCCCACCAGCGATTCGTGGTCACTCGGCGACGATCGCGAGGTCCTTTGCATGGTTCTGAATCTTGACGGCAGCTCGCGAAGCGGCTCCGCCGAGGGGCTTGAAATCTAAGCCTGACGCTTGATTCAGGAAATTTCTTAGGTCGACGGGAAACCTCGTCGATTGCCCAGTCATGACACATGGACCTGAGGGGTCCCCAAAGGGTCCGGAGAGGGTCCAAGAAAGAGAGAGCAACGATGAAGAAACTGATCCTTCCGCTGGCGGGAATCCTGATGTTCGGATCGGCCTGTCTGAGCCCATCAGAGGACAACACAGTCCGCACCGATGACGGTGAGATCGTCGAGGAAGGCGAGCTTGGTGTCTTTGCTATCCAGGTCGGCGACTGTTTCAGCGACGACTCTGACACCGAGATCGAGTCGGTGGACGGGCAGTCCTGCGATGCCGAACATCTCTATGAGGTGTACCACGCGTTCGACATCGTGGCCGATGAGTATCCCGGTGAGGCTTCGATCTTGTCCGATGCCGAGACCGGCTGTCTAGCCAGCTTCTCCGGCTTCGTCGGCATCGCCTACGAGGAATCCCAGCTCGACGTTTCGTACCTGTACCCCACGGTGGATTCGTGGAACCTCGCTGACGACCGCGAAGTGCTGTGCATGGTTGTGAACGTCGACGGTTCGCTTCGAACCGGC
>CALHBU010000171.1 GCA_937930655.1 uncultured Acidimicrobiales bacterium
GCGGTGTCGTCGGCGATGGGGGCGGCTCCGATCTGCAGAACCTTCAGATGTGACCAATCGTGATCGGTGACTGTCGGATGGCGAACAATGGCGTTGAGCATGGCGGGAACCAGGAACCCGAACGTCACCCGCTCTTTTGCCATCACCTCGATGACCTCGGCCGGTTCGAACTTCGGGATGAGAAGATTGGTGCCCCCCGAGAGCCAGACCGGTGTAAACAGGTAGCCGGATCCGTGGGAGATAGGCCCGGCATGCTGGCAAACGTCGCCCAACTCCACTGGCCGAAGCGCATAAAACCAGTCACGACCGGCATCCAGCCAACTCTTGTGGGTATAGCCAACGCCCTTGGGCAGACCCGTGGTCCCGCCGGTATGGCGGATAATGAACCAATCGTCGGGATCGACCGGCGGATCGGGGTCGACCGTCGACTGAGCGGCCAGCCAGCCTTCGTAACTATCGTCACGGACGATGACGTGCTCAAGGGACGGCACGTCATCGGAGATGTTGTGCAGGGCCTCGGCATGGCTGGCGCTGACAACAACAGCCCGGCACTGGGTGTGGGCCAGCATATGGACATGGGCTTCGCGGCTATTGCGGGGGTAGAGCGGTACCCGCACAAGGTTGGCGGCGGCGGTTCCGCAGAAGAAGTCGACTGACTCGAAGGTGTTGTCCTCGAGCACGCCAACCCGGTCACCGGGTTGCAGCCCCAGCGCCAGCAGACCATTGGCCATTTGCAGACCTCGGGTCCACGCTTCTTCGAACGTGAATCGGGTGTCGCCCTCGATCACTGCCGCGCGCTGACTGTGATATTCGGCCGATCGCCGCATCAAACTTCGGACGTCCATGGTCTCCCGTTCTGTTCCCTACGCCTGCTCGTAGAAGATGACTTTCTTTCCTCTGACAACGCGCTATCTTGGCCCTCTTGCGGGTGTAGCTCAATGGTAGAGCCACAGGTTTCCAACCTGTTGACCGGGGTTCGATTCCCCGTACCCGCTCGTTTGGCTTCGGATCACTGGGATTTTCCGGCGTTCGTCCGATGGACTATCGATGAGCCTCCATCCCACATCCCCCGTCCGCCGGGCGGCCGGCCCCGTTGGTCCTGGACGCCTCGTTCGTGCTGTGGGTCGGGTTGTGCCCGGGGTTCGACGCAGCGGTGAACAAATCGCCGACTTCGGAAGCTACTGGCACCAACGAAACGAAACCGCCATCCTCGGATCGTCTCCGCTTTGGGTTGCGCTCGGCGACTCATTGGCCCAGGGGATCGGCGCCACATCAGTCGAGCACGGGTACGTCGCCCGCCTTGCTGGCCAGCACCCCGGCCTCGACGTCGTGAACTTCTCCAAGTCAGGGGCAAAGATCGCCGACGTGATCGTCGACCAACTCTCGCTGGTAGGTCTCCTCCCGCGCTCCCCTGCTTTCGTCACCTGCTCGGTGGGCAGCAACGACCTTTTGCGGGGTGTCAATGTTCGCGCATCAGCTCGGGCCGTACGGCTGTTGATCAACAACCTGCCGGACAACGCGGTAATGGCAACCGTCCCCGACCGGGGCAGCCTGGCGGCCAAAACACTGAACAGGGCCATCCGCTCGGCATGCGACGAGCGGCAGCTTCCGGTGGCCGACGTCGCCCGCAGTCTCGATTCGTGGAAAGGACGGCTCGCCAACGATGGCATGCATCCAAACGATCAGGGCCATCAACTCTGGCTCGACGCGTTCCTCCCCCTCACTCGCCTCCCCCTCGCTCCCCCCAAAACCAGCAATCTGGAAGCCCCGAGCTAAGCCGACCCCGTTGACAGCTGCCAGTTTCGTCACCTGATCAAGGTTTCGGGATGCGGAGCGGGCACCATGGGCTGCAATGGCTGAAGCGCACTCTCCGGGAAGCCGCCCAGAGCACTGGGACATCGTCGTCATTGGTGCCGGCCCAGCCGGTGCCGCCGCCGCCATTCAGGCAGCCAGGGCTGGTGCTCGAGTCATCGTCTTCGACAAAGCGCCCTACGGCCGGGACAAGGTGTGCGGGGACGGACTTACTCCCCGGGCTGTCGGAGCATTGAATGATCTAAAGATCGACCTCGACGACGCTCATCCGATTGCCGGCTTGCGCATGATTGCCAATAAAACGGTGCGGGAGCTTCCTTGGCCATCAACCTCGCGGTTTCCCGACCATGGCGCTGTTTGGCCTCGCCGCCGACTCGACGCGGCTCTCATCGATGCTGCGAGCGAGGCCGGGGCCGAAGTGATCTGGGAGACCGAGGCCCTGCCTACTCTCGACAACGGTGCAGTTACCGGTGTCGAGGCTGGTGGGCGCCGAATCGCCGCTGACCTCGTCGTCGTAGCAACCGGCGCGCCGGGTGCTGTCGCCAGAATGCTCGGTGCCGAACGAGTCACCGATGAACCCTTCGGATTGGCCATCCGGAGTTACGCCGAGTCTCCCCGTCATGCCGATCAGCATCTCGAAGCTTGCTTGACGCTGAAGGACGACCGCGGCACGCCGGTTCCCGGGTATGGCTGGATGTTTCCCGCTGGCGACGGCACCGTGAATATCGGCGTTGGCGCTCTCTCCACCATGAAGAGCTTCAAGAGTCTCAACCTCAACACGCTGCTC
The DNA here is from genome assembly GCA_937930655.1 of uncultured Acidimicrobiales bacterium. Lineage (GTDB taxonomy): Bacteria > Actinomycetota > Acidimicrobiia > Acidimicrobiales > SZUA-35 > JAHECQ01. The sequence goes on from CALHBU010000171.1 coordinate 2,600, forward strand.
GACTCGTATCGCCAGCTGGTTCAGGACGACTGGGAGATCGGCCCCAACCTCGAACGGCCCAGAGCCTGGCGCCTACCCATGAGCGCCCAACGACGACATGGAACTGGTTGGGTCGCTATCGGCGACGCAGCAGGGCTGGTCAACCCGATGAACGGCGAAGGCATCGACTATGGGCTCGAGTCGGGGATGTTGGCCGCTGACTTGTTCGTGGCCGATCCAGCCACTGCTCCCGAACGCTACGACCAGCTGGTCGGCGAGCGGTTCGACAGCTTCCTACGAACCGGTCGGCGGTTTTCGTTTCTGGTCGGCCATCCGCTAATTCTTCGGACCGGCCTACGTATGGCCGTCGGGACCCAGTCGATCGCCAACATCACGTTGCAGGTGATGGGCAACCTGGTCGACTCCGAGACCCCGGGAACGTCAGGCCAGGTGCTCCGGGCCGCAGACCGGATGCTGGCTGTCGCCGATCCGCTCCTGCGCAGAACCCGGGCGGCCGCGTAACTCAGCAGAGCAGCTAGCTGCTCTTGGCCGACATCCTGAGAAGCCGGTCGATGACCAGTTGGTCAGGGTTCTGACCTTCACCATTTTGCTTGTCGTCTGTCTCCCTAGCCCTAATGAAAGTGGGTAGGGATCGAGGTCGCCGCTCGTTCAAAGTAACCGCCTGTCTGCTTGGAGGAGAGAAGTGGAGGAGAGAAGTGGAGCAAACCCAACCAGTCAGCCTCATAGACGTGGTTGGGTCCGCTCGCATTCTTACATATGACGTCTCGGCTGAAACTTTTGTCGCGGGGGATGTCTTACCCACCTCTGGTTAGGGTGATGGCGTGAGCACCGACCAGAAACCAGAGATATCCGTTCCCTCCGGCGACGCCCCCAGCGAGCTCGAACTTCATGACGAGGTGATTGGCGACGGCCCCGAGGCCTCAGCAGGAATGCAGGTCAACGTCGACTACGTGGGCGTGTCATGGTC
>CALHBU010000172.1 GCA_937930655.1 uncultured Acidimicrobiales bacterium
GCCCATAGTCGCTCGCCAACGAACTCGACCGATCTCGACCCCGCAGACATCGTCATGCCAGCGATGGTTGTGCCTCGACCCTGCACCCGGGAAACAACGTCGGCATTGGCGAGCTGCTCGTAGGCCCGAACCACCGTGCCCCGCGAAACAGAGAGCGACTGGGCCAGTGCTCGTTCCGGAGGGAGCTGCTCACCAGCCCGAAGACTGCCGTTCTCGACCAGACCAACAACCCGGTCAGCGAGTTGTTGGTACAGCGGACCTGAACTGTCCGCCCACTGGCCCAGTAATTGGACCATTCGATTGGCACCCACTTTGGTCGGATTGGCACTCGATTGGACCGACATAGGTCACCACAATAGAGCCATGAACGTTATCCATAGAGAGCCAATCGCCCCGAATTGGATCAGTAGTCACTCCGGTCAGCAAAAGGGACACGCAACGGCGAGGGATATCAATCAGATGCTCAGCCAGTTGCGCATCGCTGAGATCGAGGACCAACTCGTTCCGTTCCTAGCCGCCGCCGCAGCCGAGCTGGCCCTTGGAGTCGACATCAAATGGCGCTTCTCGCCTGACGACCCGACGGTCGCCCTCCTTCGGCTTATCGCCAAGGTGAGCCTCAAGAACCCGGACGCCGGAGGACCACACACCGACCGTCTCTTGCAAAAACTCTCACAACTGTGAGCTGAGGATGCCGGTTTCGGTACCGTCAGGTCACGGATGCGATGATTCGCCCGCGCACCTAGCATCGGTCCATGGGCTTCCTCTGGGCATCGCTTGTCGGATCGATTGTGCTCACCGTTCTCCTCAACGTTGTGCCCCGACTATTTCCCGGCCCGTCACAGAAGGCCGAGCAACGGCTACACGACTACCTGGTCGACGCGGCCGACGCCCGATCGCCGGAGTCGCCGCGGCGAAAGGTTCAGGTGTTCTTTCCGTGGAAAGGCATGCTGATCGCCTCGGTGGTGCTAACCATCCTGGTCAACGCCGCCGGCTGGTTCGTTCGCTAGCGCTCAGCAGTCAACTGTGAGCTTAGAGGGCCGCTTTCGGCACTTTCAGCCGACAGATGCGAGGTTTTGGCCTTGAGATCCAGGTGCCATACCGCGGTCGTGAGGGCAAGGCCGACGACGATCTTCCAAGGCGATCCGCCGGTCCAGAGTTTCACGCCACCGGAGAGCAAGGCGGCCGACACCAGCACCCTGGCCATGGAGCCCCTATAGGGAGCCTTGTCCGACAGCAGGCCTTCGAGCTCGAAGCGCTTCACGAACTTCAGCACCACCAACAAAATGACAAAACTCAACGCAATCAGAGGAGTCTTCTGCACCCACCAATCGAAAGAACCGACCTCGGCAGTAGGAAGGCCATCAACCAGCAGCAGACCAATGCCGGCAAGCACCGCCGCGGTGAAATGCCAGAGATACACGCTCATGCCCACACCGCCGAGAATGGCAACCACCTTGAACGACGACGCCGAGCGGGCCAACCAGGTGTTGATCGACGGGGCCAGAAAAACTGCGGTGGCGCAATAGGCCAAGCCGAACAACATCAGCGCGATCGATGGCGGGTGTGTTGGGTTGAACGTGGCGTCGCCGTCGTTGACCATCGATGCCCGCCACGGGCCGACCTTGACCACCAGATAGGTGATCACCCACATCGCAGGGGCAATGAACCCAAGTGCTTTCCGAGACGGCAGGAGACCGTCTTTCCAGGCGAAACCAAGAATCTGGAAGATCAGCCAACCGATAACCCAGTTGATGCCGTGGATCAATGGCACACCGGCCAAGCCGAGCACTTCGAATAGCGTGAACGCCCCGCCAATACCGAGGAAGAACACGAGCGGGTTCCTCCGGAAAAGCGGCAACGTGATGGGAGCGATGGCCGTGTCGATCGTGTAGTTCGCAAGAAACCACAACGGGATGGCGCCCGCGGCTGCACCGAGAAAGGCCAGCTCGCCGACCTGGGCTGCACCGCCAACGGCCAGTACGACCATCCAGAAGTAGGCCAAGATCATGGTCGGCACCATCATGCGTCGCAGCCGGTTGGCCACCCAGTCCTGTGGCTCGCCGCCCTTGCGATTGTGGGAGTCCAGCGAAACAGCGGAGGAAAAGCCACCGGCCAGGAAGAACAACGGCATGACCTGGAGAGCCCAGGTGACCCACGCCAGTGAGTAGTCGAACTCCAATGCGTTCTTGGCGACGATGCTGCCCTCGTCGTCTTTGAAAACAGCGATCGCCATCCAGTGGCCAAACGCAACCGCAACCATGGCGACGGCCTTATAGAAGTCGACCGCCCTATTCCGGTCGGCCTTGGCTCCAGCTACCAGCTGGTCGACATCCAAGCTGCTCACGACTGCTCCCAACGGGCCCGGCCAGTGCCGGGTAGTCAACTCCAATCGACCCCTGACCAGCAGTTTTTAGCCCGACAGCTTCCCGAACAGCTACGACGCTCGAACCGCCTCGTTGTAGCCAATCGTGGTGCGATGCAGCAGTCGCTCCTGACCGTCGTAGCCACCGGTGGCCTTGTGCAGGACACACCGGTTGTCCCACATCGTCAGCATGTTCGGCTCCCACTTGTGGCGGTACTGAAACTCATCGCGGGTTTGCCATTCGTAGACCTCTTTCAGGAGAGCGCCTCCGTTCTCCGTCTCGAGATCAATGATGTACCCGGCGGTTGAGTACAGGGTTTCGTCGCCGGTCTCGGGATGGATACGGATGAGAGGGTGCCGTTGGGTGGCATAGGCCGACTCGTCGGTCTTGATTTTCATGGCCCGGGGTTCGGAATCGGCCTCGCCATAGGCCCCATCGGGGGCGTAGGCACCACGGGCTGAGTGCACGGCGACCACTCCATCGATTCGGGCCCGGAGATCGGCCGGCATGGCGGCCAATGCCGCCTTTTGGTTGACGTAGAGCGTGTCGCCACCGACGGCTGGAATGACCTTGCCGTAGAGACAGGTGCCGTCTGGCGGGAACTCCTGAAAGGTCCAGTCGGCGTGCCAGTTGTCGGCGAAGATCCGCGACGTTTCGTCGGCGGCACGGTGAACAGCCGCAATGTTTGGGTGGCCATCGACCGACTCGAAATAGGGGTCGGTTCCGAACGGGCCGAAGTTCAACGTGAAGGCTTCGAGTTGCTCATCGGTAAGAACCTGATCGGGAAAGGCGATCACCAAATGCTCAAGCCACGCCGATCGAATAGCCGCCACTGTTTGGGTGTCCAGCGGCTGAGTGAGGTCGACACCTCGGATGGTGGCGCCACAGACCTTCCCGCTGGGGGTGATGTCGAGTGTCATGACTGCTTCTCCGCATCGCTGAGCATGGACCACCACTTTCCCCGCTGAAGCGGCAACGTGCCAACCGGTCGGGACTACCGTCACCACCATGAGCGGCACCTCGACGCAGACCAACCGACGGGACCGGGGAACAACCTGATGCTCCTCGGGTGCATTGGCGACGACTTCACCGGCTCGAGCGACCTGGCCAACACCCTGGCCAAGGGCGGGATGCGAACCGTCCAGTACACCGGCGTACCCACCAGCGCCGCCGACCCCGATGTCGATGCGGGAGTCGTTGCCCTCAAGACCAGATCCATCCCTCCTGCTGATGCCGTGGAGCAATCACTCGCTGCCCTCGCATGGCTCCAAAATCAGGGCTGCCAGCAGTTCTTCTTCAAGTACTGCTCGACATTTGACTCAACCCCCGATGGCAACATCGGCCCGGTGGCCGACGCATTGGCCATCGCTCTCCAGGCCGATCAGGTCATCGTGTGTCCTGCCTTCCCGGTGACCGGTCGCTCGATCTATCAGGGCCACCTGTTCGTGAACGGGAAGCCGCTACACGAGTCGGGCATGGAGCATCATCCGTTGACCCCGATGACCGATCCCGACCTTCGCCGCTGGCTCGGTCAGCAGAGCCAGTTCGCCATTGGTCACGTCGACGCCGCCACCGTCTTCGACGGGTCCGCCACCATCGCCACTGCTCTGGAGAACGAAGCGGCCGAGGGCCGGCGGCACGTGGTGGTTGACGCCATTCGAGACGAGGATCTGATCGCCATTGGTCGGGCCGCCAAAGATCTGCCATTGATCACTGGTGGCTCCGGTGTTGCGCTGGGATTGCCGGCCAACTTCGGGTGCGTGGCGGCCGACGTTCCCTGGATCGACCAGCCCGGTCGCTATGCCGCATTGGCCGGCTCGTGTTCGGAAGCAACCCGACACCAGGTGGCCCAGCATGCGGTGAATCACCCGACGATCGAGGTGGTGGCAGCCGACGTTTTGGAGGGTCGGCGTACAGCAGAGGCAACCGCGCAGTGGCTTCTCGATACACCGGGGTTGCCGTTGGCCTACAGCTCGGCTGACCCCGCGGTGGTGGACGATGTTCAGGCCACCTTTGGCCGGGAACGAGCAGCGACCGGTCTCGAGCAATTCTTCGCCGGCGTCGCCCGTCTTATTGTCGAGGGAGGCGTCACCCGATTGGTGGCGGCCGGAGGCGAGACATCGGGCGCCGTCGTGGAGGCGCTAGGGGTGGCCTCGCTCGCATTGGGTCCGGAAATCGACCCCGGTGTTCCGGTGATGCGGGCCGGTCCGGATCTAGCCATCGCCCTCAAGTCAGGCAACTTCGGCGCACCCGACTTCTTCGACAAGGCGGGCCGGATCATGGAGAGCGGGCAATGACCACGTCGACCCGATCCGAAACCCAGCTCCGAGACCAGCTCTGTCTGCTGGCGGCCTCGCTTTTCGACCGGGGGGTCACCCACGGCGCCACCGGTAACATCTCGGCGCGGACCGCCGATGGCGGGCTGCTGGTCTCGCCTACTGGCACAAGCTTCGGTCGACTGGACCCTGATCGCCTCAGTCGTTTTGGTCCCGACGGCCGTCTGGTTGGTGGCGACCCTCCAACCAAAGAAATGCCGCTGCACACGGCGTTCTACGACACCCGGGACTCGGCAGCCGCCGTTGTCCACCTGCACTCCTGCCACGCCGTCGCCTGGTCGATGCGATCCAAGGTTGACCCCGACAATCTGCTGCCACCGCTCACTCCCTACTCCATCATGAAGCTGGGCAAGGTCAAGCTTCTCCCCTTCTTTCTTCCCGGCGATGGCGCCATGGGTGAAGCGGTGCGGGCGCTTGCGGGGAAACGCAGCGCCGTCGTGCTGGCCAATCATGGACCGGTGGTGGCAGCCACATCTCTCGAAGCGGCATGCGACGCCATCGAAGAGCTCGAACAAACAGCCCGACTTGCCCTCCTACTGGAGGGCCCACCAGCAGACGGTGGGTTCAATGCGCTGACCGACAACCAGGTGTCCGCCGTGGTGGAAGCCTTCGACGTGGAGTGGAACTGATGCCAGCCTTCTCAGCCAACCTTGGCTTCCTGTGGACCGATCGTTCGCTGCCGGAGGGCATCAGGGCTGCGGCTGCGGCCGGTTTCGATGCTGTCGAGTGTCATTGGCCCTACGACACCCCCGCCGCTGACATCGTCGCCGCCTTGAAGGAAACCGGCATGCCTATGCTCGGGCTCAACACGCCCCGCGGCGACGTAGCCGCTGGCGACAACGGCCTGGCCGCTGTCCCTGGGCGGGAGGAAGAAGCCCGACGGGCCATTGTCGAGGCCGTGGAGTACGCGGTCGCCATCGATTGCCGGGCCGTACATGTGATGGCGGGAAAGGCCGAGGGCAGTCAGGCTTTCGACACCTTTGTGTCCAACCTGGCGTTTGCGGCTGAGACTGCCGGAGCTTCGGGACCCACCATCCTCATCGAGCCGCTCAACGCCCACGACGCTCCCGGATACTTCCTGTCCGATACCTCCCAGGCCGCCACGGTGATCGATGCGGTCGGCGTGCCGAACGTTCGTCTGATGTTCGACTGTTATCACGTTGGCCGAACCGAAGGAGACGTGATGGACACCTTTCGCAACTCCCTGCCCGTCATCGGACACATCCAGTTTGCCTCCGTGCCCGATCGGGGAGCCCCGGACCATGGCGATGTCGACTATGGCCAAATTTTCGGCCTCATCGATGCACTGGGATGGTCGGCTCCACTAGGTGCCGAGTACCGCCCGGGGCCCGACACCGATGCCTCGCTCGGCGTCAGGGACTGGTTGGCCACGATTGCCGAGTAGACGATGTCCACGGTGGCGTTGTTGAGGCTGAGCCCTCCCACGTCGGATGAGAAGCCGTTGCCGTTGAGGCCCACGGCGGAGTTGCGTAGCGAGAGATCTCCTCCCGAGCACTCGATGCCGCCCGTGTTCCGTCCCGTCAACGTGTTGATCAGTGTCGACTTGCCCGCCCCG
>CALHBU010000173.1 GCA_937930655.1 uncultured Acidimicrobiales bacterium
TCTTTGCGTTTTGGGAGCTTTCAACAACAAGTGGTGAACGTCACAGCAAAGCCCCTTGCGTTGCCTGAGAAGTTGAGCGTATGCTCAAAATTAAGCAGTTGCTCAAGAAACAAAGTCGAGGGCAGCAGCATCAGACAGCCAGTCACAACACCAAGGAGCGTTGCCATGACAGTCATCAGCCTTTTCGCACAGCAGGAGCTTGGATCGATCACCGACCAAACCGCCATTGGCCTCTATCTGGTCTACGCCGGTATCGCCATCGGCCTTGTTGTCTTCCTGGCCCGGACGCTCTATCGCAACGGCGCCATCTTCTTGCGAGACGTTTTTGACGACGAAGACATGGCTACAGCCGTCAACCATCTCTTGGTTGTTGGCTTCTATCTCCTGAACCTGGGGTATGCCCTGCTGCTTTACAAGGTCGAGCCGGGGGGTCAGCGTCTCACCGTTGCGTTCAACGATCTCGTCATCCGGCTTGGGATGCTGTTGCTGTCACTCGGAGTGATTCACCTTGTGAACATGTTGATCTTCTGGCGTATTCGCAATCATCGGGATCGTCGGGCCAGCATCCAGAATCCCCCGACGCCCACCTATGTCGCCCCGGTTGCGACCGGACTTGTCCCACCCCCACCAGGTGCGGCTCGGGTCTGAGATGCAATCCGATCTCCCGCCTCAGCCAGCGGGTCAGCTGGACTGGCTCACCGTTCTCTATGACGAGAACTGCGAGCTGTGTCGACGGTGTCGCCGCTGGTTGGAGGCCCAGGATCAACTGGTACCGCTGAAGTTTGTCGCCGCCGGAAGCGAGTCGGCCATGGTTTGGTCAGCTCGATGGAGAGATGCGACCGGTGGGGTTGACCTTCCTGTGGGGGAGGAACTGGTTGTCCTCGCACCCCGAGGTGAGGTGTGGGTTGGGCCCGATGCCTTCATCGTGTTGCTGTGGGCGCTACGTCAGCACCGCCGCCTCGCCGCCCGGCTGTCGACCCCATCGCTTCGTCCGGTAGCTCGCCAGGTTTTCCACGGCCTGTCGGCTGGGCGAGGTGCCATCTCGGGTCTGCTTCCCACAGATGCTTCCCTCGCTGATCGGAGCGACGTGTGTGTCGATGGCTGCATCCCGACCAACCGGGCGGCAGACTGACGCGGTGGCACCACGTCGAAAGAACCAGGGGGGCGAGGAGACTCGTCAGCGAATCCTCGACGCTGCGCTGAAAACGGTGCGGGACGAAGGCCTCATCGGTACCAGCGCCCGAGCCATTGCCCGCACTGGCGACTTCAACCAAGCACTGGTGTTCTACCACTTCGGCTCGGTTGAAGAGCTCCTCTTGGCGGCGCTGCAACGAGCGCATGAACGGCGAACCGAGCGGTTCAAGCCACGTCTTGAGGAAGTGACCGATCTGGCCGGTCTTGTGGAGGTGGCCATTGATCTTCATGGCCGACCCGACGATCCTGATCTGCCAGCCCTGGCGGCCATCGTTGCTGGATGGTCGACCACCAGCGAACTCGGACCGAAGGTTCTGGAGACCCTCAAGCCATGGGACGAAATGGTGGCTGGTGCGCTGACCAGGGCACTCGAGGGGTCGCCGTTCGCTCCGCTTGTGCCGACCGGACAGTTGGCTCACGCGTTGTCGGCCCTGTTTCTCGGCATCGAAATGTTCTCGAGGCTCGATCCCGACGACACCACCACCGCCGAGCTGTTTGCTTCGTTGGGGGCTCTGGCCACGCTGGCCGGACCGATGCTCAACACGTTCCCGGGAGAACCGCCGACAGAGCCTGGGTAGTTCTCCCAATCGGCCACCCCTGGTTGATGAGTCGAACAGGTGTTCGATAACGTTGCCCGGATGGGATGGGGCAATCCGCCAATGCCGTGGCGGGATCTGGAACGAACACTCTCTGACCGACCGCTCCCTGACAAACCGCGCCCTGACCGGCCGGAGGGAGCCGATGGTGGCGATAGTCCTGCCTGGTCTCGCAAGCGTGAGCCCTACGAGGCGCCGGCCAGTGTCGAGCCGGTGCGGTCGTCGGTTCCCTATGCCGAACTCCACTGCCATTCCAGTTTCAGCTTTCTCGATGGAGCATCGTCACCGGAGGAACTAGCTGAAGAAGGAGCCCGACTCGGGCTTGAAGCCTTGGCCATCACCGACCACGACGGTTTCTACGGGGTTGTCCGATTCTCAGAGGCTGCTCGAGCGGTTGGACTACCCACCGTCTTCGGGGCCGAACTCACTATCGACAAGCTCGATCTCACTCCCGGCCAGGCCGACCCCGATGGCACCCATCTCCTGCTCCTGGCCCGGAATCCGATGGGCTACGCCGCGCTGGCGCGAGTCATCAGCGAGTCCCAGTTAGCAGGAGAGAAAGGGGCGCCCCGGTGCACCATGACCGACCTCGACCGATGGTTGACTGCCGAAGAGTTCGATCATCTGGTTGTTCTCACCGGATGTCGGAAGGGTTCGGTGCCCCGAGCCCTCGAACGGGAAGGTCCGGCCGCGGCCAGTCGAGCACTGGCCGGTCTGGTCGATCGTTTCGGTCGACACAATGTGCTGGTCGAGCTGTGGGACCACGGGGCTCCACTCGATAGCGCCCGCAACGACGCCATGGTGCAGGTTGGCTCACACCTTGGTGTTGAGCTCATTGCCACCAACAACGTGCACTACGCCATGCCGGCCCGACGGAAGCTGGCAACGGCCATGGCCGCTGTTCGTTCTCGCCGCAGTCTGACCGAAGTCGATGGATGGTTGCCGGCGGCGGCCGGGGCCCATCTGCGTTCCGGCGACGAAATGGCCCGAAGGTTTGCCCGCTATCCGGGTGTGGTCGAACGAGCAGCCGCCCTTGGTCTCGAATGCGCCTTTGATCTATCGCTGGTAGCCCCCCGCCTTCCTCCCTTTCCCTGCCCCGACGGTTTGTCGGAGATGGCCTATCTCCGGGATCTGGTCGAGCGAGCCGGTGTCCTGCGGTATGGGCCTCGTCACGCGCCCTATGTGTCAGGGGCCTGGGAACAGCTCGATCACGAGCTTGATCTCATCGATCACCTGGGATTCCCCGGCTACTTCCTGGTGGTGTGGGACATCGTTGAGTTCTGTCGCCGCAACGACATTCTCTGTCAGGGTCGAGGCTCGGCTGCCAATTCTGCTGTCTGTTATGTCCTCGGTATCACCAAAGCCGACGCGGTGTCGCTCGGGCTGTTGTTTGAACGTTTTCTGGCCCCGGAGCGGGATGGCCCACCCGATATCGATCTCGACATCGAATCGGACCGAAGGGAGGAAGCCATTCAGTATGTCTATGAACGTCATGGGCGTCGTCACGCAGCCCAGGTGGCGAATGTCATCACCTACCGGGCAAAGTCAGCGGTTCGAGATGCGGCCAAGGCGCTCGGCTATGCCTCCGGCCAACAGGATGCCTTCTCCAAGTCCGTCGACCGTTGGGCCGGCCTGAGCGAGGCTTCAGGAGACAGCACTTCAGGAGACAGCACTTCAGGAGAGAGAGCTGAACTGCCCGACGACGTCATCGATCTGGCCCAGCAGTTCAAAGATCTACCCCGCCATCTGGGGATCCATTCGGGTGGCATGGTCATGTGCGACCGGCCGGTCATCGAGGTTTGTCCCGTCGAGTGGGGTCGGATGGAGAATCGCACGGTGCTTCAGTGGGACAAGGACGACTGTGCCGCGGCGGGCCTGGTGAAGTTCGATCTGCTTGGCCTCGGCATGTTGTCGGCCCTTCACTATGCGGTCGACTTCATTGCCGAACACCACGACGTCGATCTCGACCTGGCCGCTCTCGAACAGGAAGACGCGGTCTACGACATGCTCTGTGTCGCTGACACCGTTGGCGTGTTCCAGATCGAGTCTCGGGCCCAGATGGCCACCCTTCCCCGACTCAAGCCCCGGACGTTCTACGACCTGGTGGTTGAGATCGCCCTCATTCGCCCCGGCCCCATTCAGGGTGGTTCGGTCCACCCCTATATCCGGCGTCGCAATGGAGAAGAGCCGGTCACCTATCTGCACCCGTTGCTCGAAAAGTCACTGGAGAAAACCCTCGGTATTCCCCTCTTCCAGGAGCAACTCATGCAGATGGCCATCGACATCTCGGGTTTCAGCCCGGCCGAGGCCGATCAGCTCCGTAGGGCCATGGGTTCGAAGCGCAGCGTGGCCCGTATGGAACAAATGAAAGAGCGGCTCTTCGCTGGCATGACCGAGCGGGGGGTCACCCTCGATGTCGGCGAACAGATCTGGGACAAGCTGGTGGCCTTTGCCAACTACGGCTTCCCGGAAAGCCATTCGATCAGCTTCGCCTATCTGGTCTACGCCTCGTCGTGGATCAAGCTGCACTACCCGGCCGCCTTCTGTGCTGCTCTCCTGAACGCTCAACCCATGGGGTTCTACTCGCCTCACTCGTTGGTGCAGGACGCCCGCCGTCATGGGGTGCCGACCCTGCAACCGGACATCAACGAATCAGCCGCTGAGGCCACACTCGAAGTGGCTCCCCCCGGGGAGCAACCACCGATCGCCGTACCGGGTGCCGGGAACATCGAGAGCGAACGCCTTGACCACGGCTGGGCCGTTCGGTTGGGCATCGGCTCGGTACGCCACATCGGGTCAGACCTGGCCGAAACCATCGCCGCTGGCCGCCCCTATTCCTCGATCGAGGACGTTGCTCGCCGTACCAACTGCAACAAGGAACAGTTGGAAGCCCTGGCCACCAGCGGAGCTCTTTTCTTTGGCGACCTTCGGTCGTCTGAGGCTTCGCCTATCCGGGTGTCAACTGGTGGGCAGCTTCGCTCCGCTACGCAGCCTCACGAGCCTTTGCCTGGTCGGCGGGAGGTTTTGTGGGAGGCCGGGGCGGTGGCGCAAGCGGTGGATGCCGGTCGGCTGCCGGGGATTGTCACCGGAACCAGCGCCCCGCAGCTGCCCGGTATGAGCGAGCAGGAGGAAGCACTGGCCGATCTCTGGGCCACCGGGGTGGCGGCCGATGGCCACCCGACCCGCTTCCTTCGGCCCTATCTGCAGGAACAGGGAGTCCTACGGGCCAGCGATCTGGCAACCGTCGAGCATGGCACCAAGGTGCGGGTCGGGGGAGTGGTCACCCACCGTCAGCGACCAGCCACCGCCTCGGGAACCACCTTCATTGGTATGGAGGACGAAACCGGCCTGATGAACATCGTGGTCTCGATCGGCTGCTGGCGCCGGTACCGCAAGGTGGCCAGGAGCGCTCCGGCTCTTCTCATCAGAGGCAGAGTCGAACGTCAGGAAGCGGTGGTCAATGTCATTGCCGAACGCCTGGAACTGTTGCCCATCGGGGCGACGCCTACCGCCGGACAGTCGGCAAGCAGCCAGCCGACACCTGATGAGTTTGCACTGCGCAGTCGAGATTTTCGGTAGCCGAGGAGGGGTGGACTAGACCCCGTTGCCCACCACCGATTCGAACGCGTTGCTCTCGCCAGTGATCGTGACTGGTTCGCTGGTCGGACGATTCCATATCCAGCAGTTGAGGTCGGCTGCTGAACCCTTCAACTCGAAGGTGGGTTCGCCAGCTGCGATGAGCTCAATGACCGGCTCGTCGGTGTGCATGGTTCCTTTTGGGTCCTCGCCGGAGAAGCGGATGACCTGCACCAGCCACGCGGCGTTTGTGTCGGTGGTCGACAACGAACCGATCGGTCCTTCGCCTGTAACCGTCGACCACGTCGGTGCACCGCCGAACATCCACTCCAACGCCTCAAGCACTCCATCGGTTGCCAGGACTGGATCGATGGCCGAACGCTGGTTGGCGGCCAGTTCAGCATCGACCCGGTGGATCAGAGCTTCATGGGCTTGCCGTCGTCGGACAAAGCCGATGTCCTGGCGGGATTCCAACCAGGTCCACACAGCCAGGTCATCTGGTGCAGACAGCAGCGAGTCGAGCATCCGTTTGCTGGTTGTCTCGAAGTACGTCAGAAGCTCGGCGTCGGAATTAGGTCGAGTCGGACGGGTGTAGTCCTGTGGTCCCCTGAGTCGATCGCCGACAATGGCCGCCCAGAAGTGTTGGACTTCGGTGAGATGCCACACCAGGTCGGCCACCGACCACTCGGGACAGGAGGGCACCACGGTCGACGGATCGAGGTCGGACAACACCTCAAGGAAGCGAGCCGAGTCCGCCTCGACGTGAGCTGTGTAATTAATGCCGGCCTCAGGCTTCGGCCAACCGGGCCGATTTCAGATCCTTGAGCCGACGAGCCCGGACGGTCTGATCGAGCTCGACCTTCCGGAGTCGAATGTTGTCCGGCGTTACTTCGACACATTCGTCGTCGGCGATGAACTCGAGCGCCTGCTCCAAAGACATGGGCTTTGGCGGGGTGAGTTTGACGGTGGCGTCCGACGAAGCGGCTCGATGGTTGGTGAGCTGCTTCTCCTTGCACACATTGACGTCCATATCTTCGGACCGGCTGTTCTCGCCGGTGATCATTCCGCAGTAGACCTCGGTGGTGGGGCTCACCAGCATCTGGGCCCGCTCTTGCAACCCGATGAGGGCGTAGGCAGTGACGGGGCCGTTTCGGTCGGCCACCAGCGAACCGGTGTTGCGGGTGCGAAGTTCGCCGAACCATGGTTCGAAGTCTTCGAAGGTGTGGTTCAGGACGCCGGTACCCCGGGTCTCGGTCATGAATTCGGTGCGGAAGCCAATGAGGCCCCGGGCCGGGACCAGATAGTCCAAGCGCACCCACCCGGTTCCATGGTTGACCATGTTTTCCATTCGACCCTTACGGGCCGCCAACAACTGTGTAACGGCACCGAGGTAGTCCTCGGGAACATCGATGATGACTCGTTCGACCGGCTCGTGGAGCTTGCCGTCGACCTCCTTGGTGACGACCTGGGGCTTGCCGACGGTGAGCTCGAAGCCTTCACGACGCATCTGCTCGACCAGCACGGCCAGCTGTAGCTCGCCCCGGGCCTGGACCTCCCAAGTATCGGGTCGCTCGGTGACCAGGACGTTGAGGCTCATGTTGCCGACCAATTCGGCATCGAGACGGTCCTTGACCATGCGGGCTGTCAGCCTGGTTCCGTCTTTGCCGGCCAGGGGAGAACTGTTGACACCGATGGTCATCGACAGTGCTGGTTCGTCGACTTCGATGACCGGCATGGGCCTGGGATCGTTGGGGTCGACCAGAGTCTCGCCGATCATGATGTCGGCAATGCCGGCGACGGCGACCAGATCGCCTGGTCCAGCCGATGCGGCCGGGACCCGTTCGAGGTGCTCGGTCAGATACAGCTCGGTGAGCTTGACCTTCTCGACTGATCCATCGACTCGACTCAACGCCACCGACTCACCCTTGGTGAGGGTTCCGTTCATGACCCGGCACAACGCCAGACGCCCGACGTAGGCCGAGGCATCGAGGTTGGTAACCCAGGCCTGTAACGGGTGGCCTTCGGTGTAGGTGGGAGCGGGGATGGTCTCGACCAGCAGTTTGAAAAACGGCTCGAGATCGGCGCCCGGAGTGGCAGCGTCGAGCGAAGCCCAGCCATCTCGGGCCGCGCAGTAGACGATCGGGAACTCGATCTGATGATCCTCGGCATCGATGTCGAGGAAAAGCTCGTAGACCTCGTCGACCACTTCGGAGATTCGAGCGTCAGGACGATCGACCTTGTTGATCACCAGGATCACCGGCAGATTTCGAGCCAGCGCCTTGCGTAGAACGAAACGGGTCTGGGGGAGCGGGCCCTCGGCCGCATCAACCAGGAGAACCACACCATCGACCATGGTCAGCGCTCGTTCGACCTCGCCACCGAAGTCGGCGTGACCGGGAGTGTCGACCACGTTGATGGTGGTTCCCGACCATTTGATCGAGGTGTTCTTGGCCAGAATGGTGATGCCCTTTTCCCGTTCGAGATCACCGGAGTCCATGATCCGTTCGGCGACTTCTTCGTTGGTGCGGAAGGCACCGGTCTGGCGCAGCATGGCGTCGACCAATGTGGTCTTGCCGTGATCGACGTGAGCGACGATGGCGACATTGCGGAGGTCAGATCGCTGGGCGCGACCGTCTTCTGTGGACTGGGGGTTCATGAGCGGTCCTTGGATGGGCGCTGAGGGGGATTCAGCGAACCAAACAAGGGTACAGGCACCGGAGTCGTAGTTGCGCGTGGTGTGTTGGCGGTCACCGGTGATGAAGACCAGCGCCGCTGCGACCCGTCCATTGGGAGCCGTCGCTAGTTGGGCTCCCAGAGCCTGACCCAGCCCGACTCAACCTCGAGCTCAGCCGTCTCGTAGCCAGGCTCACCGGGCAGCACTACCTGATAGGCACCGTCGGGATCGACAACTCGGACCCGTTTGTACTCAAGCCGTCGGCGAGCCGCTGACAACACGCCGTCGGCTGACTGATACCTGGCCAGGCAGGCGATCATCCGAACGGTGGGCGACATCATCGTCATCTCTCCGGCCGCCCATTGATCGAGTGCGTCCTGTGGCCGCATCCAGGCCCAGTCGACGATTTCACCATCGTCCTGAAGCGGCTCTTGATCGACCGGTGTTCTGGCGACGAAGAACTTGGCGTCGAAGCGTCGAGGTGATCCAAGTGGTGTGATGAAGCGAGCCACCTCCTCGACCGCGGTGGCATCAAGCACAATGCCGTGTTCGAGTAGAAGGTCGGGGAAAACCGACTCGTCCTGCTCCACCTGGGCCCGAAGCGATGCCACATCAACGTCTGGTTTGGATGCCAGCAGAAGACCGGCTTCTTCCAGGGTCTCCCGACAGGCGGCAAGCCACCAGGCAAGTCCACCACTGTCGACACCGATGATGCCCGACGCTTCTGTGTCGGTAAGACCGGTGAAGAAGCTGTCGAGGTCTTCGGCGTGATCATCGGGGTCGACCCGGCCCCCAGGAAACACCCAGTTATCCGGAGCGAAGACCACCTTGGCCGTTCGTCGGAGCATGAGGACATGGAGATCTGGCCGGTCGTCAAGCAGCATCACGGTGGCCGCGGGGCTGATTGGCACATCTTCGGGCACGAAATCGAGCTGCTTCGTCACTCGAGCGACCGTAGTGCGATGCTGCTGGGGTGACGGAATACGAAGCTGCTGAACTTATGGTCAACGTTGTCGGGACAACCGGTACGGGAGGTCGGCTTCTGGTGCTGCTCCACGGTTACGGGGCCGACGAGAACGACCTCGCGCCGCTGGCGCCTCATCTCGACCCTGATGGCGACTTTTTCACCATCTGCCCTCGAGCTCCCCACTCGGTGCCTCCGTTTGGCGCCGGGTGGTACGAGCGCGACGCCAACCGCAACATCGACCCCGCCATGTTTCTCGCCTCGGTGGATTCTGTCGACAAGACCATCGACGCCGCTTGTTCTCAATACGGGTTTGATCGTTCCGAGGCGGTCGTCATTGGTTTCTCGCAGGGAGGCGCGATGGCATTGGCCAGCACACTTCGCGCCGATGGAGCAGTCCGACCGAGGGCGGTGGCCTGTCTGTCCGGGATGCTTCAAGAGATCGATGGTCTGACCTATGAGTTCGGCGCCGACAATCTGCCCCGGATCCTTGTCCAGCACGGCACGCTCGATCCCATGGTCACCATCGACCGGGGTCATCACACCCGGGACACGCTGAACACACACGGGGTAACGCACACCTATCGCGAGTACCCCATGCAACACGAGATCGTGATGGAGTCCATCAGCGACCTTCGTGACTGGCTTGCCAGCGAGTGACTGGCTTGCCAGCGAGTAGAGAGAGCAGACTTCGAGCATGCCGAAGCTGTCTGACCAAGAACTCACCGCCTTTCTCGACGAACCGGGGCACCTCTTGCGGTTGGCCACCGTCGACAGCGACGGTATGCCCCGGATCTCACCGGTGTGGTTCCTTCACGTAAAGGGACAAGTGGTTTTCACCCCTCGGGCTCAGTCGGTCTTTCGAGAGAACCTGGCCCGGGACCCACGGGTGGCGTTGGTGGTCGATGAGACGGCTCTGCCGTACCGGAAGTTGACGGTGCAAGGTACGGCCGAGCTTCTACACGATCTTGGAGAAGACGATGTCTGGCGGGACACCTACCGGGCCATTGCCGGTCGGTACATTCCCCAAGAAGCGGCCGAGAGCTATATCCAGAACACCATCGACCAACCTCGGGCCCTGTTCGGTCTGACCCTCGCCGACGCCAAAGTTTCGAGTTGGCGGATGCCGCAAGAAGGAGAGCCAGCGACCGGAATATGGGCCCGCCGCTATTACGGGGACGGCACCAAGATGGCGGAGCGACTCGACTAGCCCGAGGCCTACGGGTTGCTTTCGAGCTGCATGAGGTAGCTGGCCGAGTCGTTCGCTGAGGCGGCCACGATGTCCCATGCCTCGTTGCCGGCAGCACCAGCCTCGATCCCGGTTGGATTGACCATGACGTACAGGCGAAATTGCAGATCTCGAGTGCCCTGATTAAGCGTTTCGAAGCAGGGGTTGCCCCAGCCGACCTGGCCGTAGTCGTTCAGCGTGCCCGCTGCGTCGTCGGGAAGATTGCCATCGATCAGTCCTGTCGTCGTCGGTGGAATGCCAACGACCAGCCAAAGCAGCAGGGGGGCGGTCGGGTCGGTTTGATCGATCAGCGCCAGCGCAAGTTCGGCGGCGTCGGCGGGAATGCCCTCCCACCCCAGGTCCGGGGCCTGATTGGCTCCGCCACAGGTGGCGTCGAGGGGTGCCGGGTCCCCCGCGGCAAAGTCGGCGCTCCAAATCTTGAGGCCATTGAGACCCTCGGCTTGGGCCGGCGCCGACGTTGGGGGAGGAGGTCGGGTGGTCGTGGTCTGGTCGGGACGGGGCTCCGACAATTCTCGCCCGTCGCGTGCACAGCCGGCGGCAAGCACGGTGAGTGCAAGGCTGGCGGCAAGAAGAGCCCTGAGCTGGCTCGGGCGGGAACGAGGAGAACTCACAAGGGGCGAGGGTAGTCGTGGCTAGCCTGCTGGTGATGACGCCAGGAACCATCGGTGACTGATCGGCGACTTCCGTCGGTCGGTCGGGTTCCCCTCGGCGTTTCGCGCTTGCGCTGGCGGCCACTCGGCGGTCTCCTGGGCCCCGCTCGTGGTGATGCCAGTCAGAGCCTGATTGCGCTGCTCCTCTCGGCAACGACCAGCCTCATCACCGGGTTCACCATCGCCGCCTTCGAGGGAAGTCTTCGCGACTTCCCCGGTTTGCTTTTGTTCATCCCGGCCGCCATCGGTCTTCGAGGAAACCTCTTTGGCCCCCTCGGGGGACGTCTTTCCACCGCCATACGCACCGGGACATTCACGTGGAGCTGGCGGGC
Organism: uncultured Acidimicrobiales bacterium; assembly: GCA_937930655.1. Lineage (GTDB taxonomy): Bacteria > Actinomycetota > Acidimicrobiia > Acidimicrobiales > SZUA-35 > JAHECQ01. The sequence continues at coordinate 11,236 of CALHBU010000173.1, forward strand.
CGACTCCGTCCTCGGCCAGAACATCGCAGCCACCATGACTACCTCACTCGGTGCTTCGCTCGGACTGGCCCTCATCGCCGAAATCTTCGCCCTGATGGTCAACGCCGATGGCATCGAGCCAATCGGCCTGGCCGACTTCGTGGTGGTCTCGGGCATTGGCGGAACATTGGCGTCGATTGTTGTACTCGGGATCACCCTTGGTTTGGCGGTGGGTTCGGCCCGCTTCGGATGGGATCTCGACAACGTCACGGCACCGCTCGTCTCTGCATCGGGCGACTTCGTGACGCTGCCCGCGTTGGTTCTCGCCACGACCCTCGTTCGCCGCGGTGGTACCACCAGGACGCTGGCCATCGTCTTTGCCGTTTGTGGGGCCCTGGTGTTGTTGGCCGTTGCCCGCTCGTCGCTCTCTATCTGCAAACGCATCGTCGTGGAGTCGATGCCGGTATTGCTGATCGCCGGACTGCTCAGTCTGGTTGCCGGCTTGGTTCTCGAACGGTCTATCGAGAGGTTCTTGGCCTTCACGGTATTGCTCGTTGTGCTCCCCGGCTTCCTATCGACGGCTGGTTCGCT
>CALHBU010000174.1 GCA_937930655.1 uncultured Acidimicrobiales bacterium
AGTCTTCGCAGCCGGACTGCTGGCCAGTGCCTGCGCAGCTGACGGAGACGATGCCGCACCCGTCGATAGTCCACCGAGCTCGTTGGCCGTCGCTGACGAGTCAACGACCATTCCAACGGTTGACTCCGACGACCAAGTCACCACCACCGCGGCAGCGCCCACTACGGCAGCCAAGAACTCGACAACCACAACTAGCGGTGGTGTGTTCTACGACATCGGGCCAGTCGCCGGCGAGGTCCTGGACGTTGTTGGCGTGCGCTACGACGACGTACTGAACATTCGTGACCAGGCCAACGCCTCGAGCAGCATCGTCGCTACCGCCGCTCCATTCGCAGCCAACCCCCAGCTCATCTCGGGCGGCGAAGGACTTCTCATCAACGGCGGCGCCTGGTGGAAACTGACCGTCAATGGGACTCCCGCATGGGCCAACGCCAGCTTCCTTGGACAGGTCTCACCCAACACCGAAGACCTCATGCCGACGCTGACGACCAACATGTCGAGCACCACCTCAGCCGACCTCAACGCCCTCATCGTCGACATCGCGGCGGCATTGGCTGCCGGACCAACACCCTCGGTCGTGCTTTCCACTGAGCCAGTCGGCCTGGATGCCATTGGCTCCGAAGCCACCATCGACGTTCTCGGCATCGGCGATGACTCGGTCATGGGTTGGCGTATCCGAATCCTGTTTAACAATGTCTTCGACGACATAAACGCTCAGAACCCACAACTCATTGGTGTCGAGCTTGTCGCCGCCGACGGCTTCCCAATCTGCCACCGCGGTCTTCAGGCGAGTAGTGGGCTCTGCATCTAGCAACAGGTCTGTAGTTGAGCGCGGGCCCTGCTCGCTGAGTACGGTCGACCGCCATGAGCGTTCGTCTGGCAGCTGACATCGGGGGCACGTTCACCGACGTTGTCCTCGAGGTAAATGAAACCTCCTCGAGCGACGCGCCCGTCACCGCACTCCACACAGCCAAGGTCCTCACCACGCCACAGGCACCGGCCCAAGCCGTCTTGGAGGGCGTGCGCCAGGTTCTGGCCGAGAGTGGACGAACCCCTGACGAAGTCGACCTGGTCGTTCATGGCACCACCCTGGCCACCAACGCCCTCATCGAACGACGGGGCGCCACCACCGCACTACTGGTGACCGAGGGTTTCCGGGACTCGGTGGCCATGGCGCAGGAGAATCGTTTCGAGCAGTACGACATCTTCATGGAGCGGCCGCTTCCGCTGGTCCCCCGCCATCTCTGCCTCCCTGTCCCCGAGCGGATGAGCGCCGATGGCGGTGTGCTGATCGAGCTCGACGAGGCAGCAGTGCGGGCACTGGTTCCAGCCATCGTCGACGCAGGAGTCGAGAGCATCGCCATCGGCTTCCTGCACAGCTACGTCAACGACAGTCACGAGCGACGGGTTGCCGAGATCCTCAGCGAGGAACTCCCCCAACTTTCCATCACGCTCTCCTCAGTCGTGTGTCCCGAAATCCGCGAGTACGAGCGGCTATCGACAGCATCGGCCAACGCCTATGTCCAGCCTCTCATGGCTGCCTACCTCACCGATCTGGCCACCCAACTAGCCGACCTCGGAACGACCGCTCCCCTCCTGCTCATGCTGAGCAACGGCGGCCTATGCACGCTCGAAACCGCCGTCAGGTCACCAGTCAGTCTGGTCGAAAGCGGTCCGGCCGGCGGCGCCATCCTGGCCGGTCGAGTGGCGGCCGAGCACCGGTTCGATGATCTGTTGTCGTTCGACATGGGAGGAACAACCGCCAAGTTGTGTCTGCTCACAAACGGCGAACCAGCTACGTCCCGGGAGTTCGAGGTGGCGCGGGTCTACCGCTTCCTCAAGGGCAGCGGTCTTCCGCTGCGAATACCGGTGATCGACCTTGTCGAGATCGGAGCTGGTGGCGGATCGATCGCCTCGGTCGATGGCCTCGGTCGAATCAACGTCGGACCAGAATCTGCTGGTAGCGAGCCCGGACCTGCCTGCTATGGCCGAGGGGGCACCAACCCCACCGTTACCGATGCCGATGTCCAGGCTGGCCGCATCTCTCCCGACTGGTTTGCTGGGGGCACGCTGGATCTCGACCTCGACGCAGCTCGCGACGCCATCGCCGACGGCGTCGCCGGGCCGCTGAACCTCGAGGTCGACAACGCTGCAATCGGCGTTGGTGAGATGGTGGCTGAGCAAATGGCTAACGCCGCCAGGGTGCACGCCGTTGAACGAGGCCGAGACCTCGGTGGAGGCGCCATGGTTGCCTTTGGCGGAGCGGCGCCGCTCCACGCCTGCCGGCTGGCCAACCGACTGGGTATCGACACCATCGTCGTCCCACCCGGCGCTGGCGTCGGCAGTGCTATTGGGTTCCTTCGGGCCCCGGTGAGCTACGAGGTGGTTCGCACCGCTCACCAACGCCTTGATCGCTTCGATCACCAAAAGGTCAACGACGTCATCGAGGAGCTTCGAGCCGAGGCCGAACGGGTGGTGTCGACAGCATCCAACAACGCCGACTCAATCGAGACGCTCCATGCCTCGATGCGGTACCGAGGCCAAGGCCACGAGATCGATGTGCGTGTGCCTATCGACCGCTTCGGACCCGACGACCACCAGACCCTGCTCAGGGCGTTCGACGAAACCTATCGCCGCCTCTATACCCGGGTGATCCCGGCATGGTGGCCGAGGTCCTCACCTGGCGCCTGCGGGTGGCAACCATCGTGCCGCCTCCGCCCGCGGTAGCCGAACCGGCCACCAGGACGGTGGCAGCCAAGCACACACATCGGGTGCTCGACGCCGAGATGGGATGGCTCGACTTCGCCCTGCATCAACGGGACGACCTGGCTCCGGGCGATGTTTGCCAGGGGCCCGCCTTGATTGTCGAGTCCCAGACCACCACCGTGGTGGCTCCCGCCTTCGACGTCAGAGTGGACGGCCGAGGGCATCTTGTTCTCGAGAGACAAGCCTCAGAAAGACAAGCCTCAGAAAGACAAGCCACAGAAAGAGAGAAAAGCTGATGGGTGCGCCAGATCTCATTCGTCTCCAGGTCATGTGGAACCGGCTGATCGCCATTGTGGAGGAACAGGCCCAGGTTCTGATCCGCTCGTCGTTCAGCACCTCAACCAGAGAAGCCGGGGACCTCTCGGCTGGACTGTTCGACCCCCAGGGCCGCATGTTGGCCCAATCGGTCACTGGCACACCGGGCCACGTGAACTCGATGGCCGCGTCGGTCGTCCACTTTCTCGACGAGTTCCCGATCGACACGATGGCGCCAGGCGACATCTTCATTACCAATGACCCGTGGAAGGGCACCGGTCACCTCTACGACTTCGTTGTGGTCACGCCGGTCTTCCGACCAGGCCGAGAAGAACAGGGTGTCATCGGGCTGTTCGCCTGCACCAGCCACGTCGTCGATATTGGCGGCGTCGGGTTCAGCATGGAAGGCCGCGAGGTCTTCCATGAAGGCCTGTACATGCCGCTCATCCGGCTGGCCAGAAACGGCGAGTTCGACCAGACACTGATGAAGATCATCCGGGCCAACAGTCGAGCACCGGAAATGGTCGACGGCGACGTGCATTCGTTGGCGGCATGCAACGAGCGGGGCGCCAAACGACTGCTCGAAATGATGGACGAGTTCGAGCTCGATGATCTGGCCGACCTCGGAAACCACGTCATCGAACGTTCCCGCGAAGCCATGCTCCAACACATCGCCGAACTACCTCATGGCACCTGGCACAACTCGATGACCATCGACGGCGTCGATAACCCGATTGAGCTCACGGCCGCTCTTACGGTCAGCAAGACCGGTATCGACGTCGATTTCGACGGAACCTCCGAGCAGTCGACCTGGGGCATCAATGTGCCGATGGCCTACACCGATGCCTACACGTCGTTTGGCATTCGGTGCATCGTCGGCCCGGAGATCCCGAACAATGCAGGGTCTCTCGAGGTCATCCGGGTCACTGCGCCCGAGGGCACCATTCTCAACGCTCCGCACCCTGCGCCGGTCAACGTCCGCCACGTGGTGGGCCAGATGCTCCCCGACACCGTCTTCGGTTGCCTCAGTCAGTTTCTGCCCGAACGGGTACCGGCCGAGGGCACCTCGGCACTGTGGAATCTTCATATCGACGGCCACTGGGACGACGGCGAGCGTTTCGTTGTGCTCAGCTTCCATTCTGGTGGTGCCGGTGCCAGACCAACGGCCGATGGGCTATCGGCAACTGCCTTTCCTAGCGGAGTCCGGAACATGCCGATCGAGATCAACGAGGCCATCAGCCCCTTGGTGTTCTGGAAGAAAGAGCTTCGGCCAAACTCGGGCGGCGACGGCAAGTTCCGAGGTGGGCATGGCCAAATCATCGAGCTCGGCAATCGTCAGCACGTCGACTTTGAGATCAGCGCCACCTACGAACGCACGGTCCACCCCCCTCGGGGACGGCATGGCGGCCAAGCCGGTGCCACCGGCGCCCTCCGCCTCCAGTCAGGCGGTCAGGTAAAGCCCCTTGGCCGGAATGTCATTCCGGCCGGCGATCGATTGATCATGGAGTTCCCGGGAGGCGGCGGCTTTGGTCAGCCCAGTGACCGAGACAGTGAAGCCCGAGACGACGAGCGCACCTCGGGGTTGGTCACCGACTGACCACGACTCAGACGTAGGAAACTCTCCAACGCCACAAGCAACATCAGCGAAACGCCGGTGAACTCCATGCCTTCTTCGACTACCTGGAGAAGGACATACAGCAAGCTGCTGCCACCATCGTCGAAGAGGACACCGGTGACCGTCTCGACCCCGAGCGCCCCACCGAAGAAGACCACCGCAGCCATGAGGGCGCCGGTTCGCTGCCAACGGTCCAGACCTTTGGTCAGCCAAAACGCCACCGCCACCATGGCCAGAGCCAACATGGCGCCCGGAATGACCCAAACGAAATAGATCAAACCACCGGATTCGAAACCGAGACCCTCGCCCACCCACTTCAGCAGCCGTTCGTGAATCTCGAACACTTCATCGAACGCCATGGCCAGCGTGGCGACGCCAAAGAACGCCCAGGCCAGTCGGTTCCGACCTTGGGCCCGGGTGGCGGCAACCAGGCAGAGCCCGGCAGTGGCAATGAATAAGAGGCCCGACAGCGTCGCCGGGACGTTTCGCTCCCCATCGACTGAAAAGAACTGGGCCACCGAATCAAGACCCTCGGCCTCAGTACCGGACCGCAAAAGCCGGGCCAGCACTCGGGTGCCAAGCGAGAGCGCGAGAACCAAACCAACCCCGCCGGCCAACGCCGCAGCCGCCGTCCTGGCCTCCCTGGTCGATGACCCCCCAAGAAACCGATCCACAAACAGGCGATGCACTGACCCTGATGGGGTCGCCTCGCCGACAAAAGCCGCCATAGCTATTCCTCCAATACGAGGACACCCTCTTGTCCCCGAAAGCCAATTGTTAAAGGCGGATTAGCAGTCGTCAAGCTGAAGATTCACCCTGTGGACAACTAACGTACGCCCATGTCCCCACTCACCGAACGGCTTGAGCAGGCTAAAAGACGGTACGTCGATGCCCATCCACGCAGTGCTGCGTTGGCGACCGCAGCATCTGAAGTGCTCCCCGGGGGCAACACCCGAACGGTGCTTCACTTCGACCCGTTCCCCTTTCGTGTGGCCGATGCCACTGCGCAACGACTCCGCGATGTGGATGGTCACGACTACTTGGACCTGCTCGGCAACTACACAGCGGGGCTGCTTGGCCACTCTCCGGAGACGGTCAAGCGAGCCATCGTCGGTGCCCTCGACCAGGGGTGGACCCTGGGGGCGACGCATCCAACCGAGGTTCGTTTCGCCGAACTGATCGCCTCGCGCTTTCCCGGCATTGAGCAGGTGCGGTTCACCAACAGCGGAACCGAAGCCAATCTGCTGGCCTTGGCGGCAGCCGTCCACCTCACCGGTCGGTCCGAAATTCTGGTGTTCGATGGCGGTTATCACGGAGGCGTCCTGTCGTTCGGCGCCCACCGTGAGGTCAACGTGCCACATCAGTTCGTTTCGGCCACCTACAACGACGTGGCGAGCGTGGAACAGGCATTCAGCGAGCACCAACTGGCAGCAGTCATGGTGGAGCCCATGCTTGGCTCGGCCGGTTGCATCCCTGCGACCGCCGAGTTCCTCTCCGCTCTCCGCCGACTGTGTTCCGAGGCCGACACCGCGCTCATCTTCGACGAGGTGATGACCAGTCGTCTGTCGGTCGGCGGACTCCAGCAGCTCACCGGGGTCATCCCCGATTTCACAACCCTCGGCAAGTACCTGGCCGGCGGCATGAGCTTCGGCGCATTGGGAGGTCCGACCAACACCATGGCGGTGTATGACCAGAACGCGGTGTTGGCCAACGGGAAGTCGCCGCTCGGGCACGCCGGTACCTTCAACAACAACGTGCTCACCATGGCGGCGGGAGTTGCCACCCTTTCTGAAGTCCTCACCCCGGAGATCCTGGCGGCCACCAACGCCCGCGGCGACAGGCTCCGAACCGATCTCCAGAGCATCTTCGCCGAGGCCGACCTGCCGATGACAGTGACTGGCCAGGGGTCACTGATGAATCTCCACCCGACGGCGGGCCCGATTGTCGCGCCAGCCGACGTCGCTGGCGGTGACGAAGATCTCCGGGAGCTGTTCTTCTTCGATGCGCTGGAAGCTGGCTTCTATCTGGCACGCCGGGGCTTCATCGCCCTTTCGCTGGAGATCACTGAAAGCGACCTCGACGAGTTTCTGGCGTTCGTCCGCCAGTGGGTGAAGCTTCCAGCGCTCAGTCCAGGGCTGCGCTGACTGCGTCCTCGATCGAGGTGTCCTGCCTGGTTTGTTCCCATGCTGCGATCTCGGTGTCGGTGGGCATTCGATCGTCCACCAACGCGCTAAGCGCCACCAGCTCGTTGCGGTGGCCGGCCAACTCCCGCATTTCCGGGCTGTCAGTGAAGAACGCAACAATCGTTCCTCTGGTCACCGTGTCGTCAGAGTCGGCCAAGCGATCGAGCCAATAGGCCTTGCCTGCTTCGTCGGGCTCCCGGCCAAGCACATCGCGGTACAACTGGTCGAGAAACTCTCCGAAACCAAGCGAGCCGTACCGCTCCTGGAACTCGGGAGAACCGGCGAAGTGGTCGGCCATGGCGACCAACCCAAGATCATCGGCCATCCGGCTGATCCAATAGCGATAGCCGCCATAGTCGGGAAGTCGAAGGAAGTAGGCCACGTACAACCGGTCGACATCGGCAGCCGTCGAGTCGCTGGAAACGAACGGCGTCAGAGCGGCGGCCAAGCCTCGTTGATCGATGGCATGAGCCAGCTGGTTGACTTCGGCATCGGTCGGGGGCCGCCCCACCAGCGTCTCGAAGAGGTCGACCAACAAGGCATCGAGTGACGGCCACGGCCCGAGCTGGTCGAGGTCGATGGTTGGGAGTTCCCCAAGAGCAGCAAAAGCGGCATCGACCGAGGCCGTTGGATTGATCGGGCTGCCATCAGGCGCTTCGATCTCGAAGTGCAGATGAGAAGCTGTGCTTTCGGCGTTTCCGGAGTCGCCCATGAACGCGACTACTTGGCCGGCACGAACCTGGGCACCGCGTTCGATTCCGGGAGCAAAAGCCAGGTTGTAGTCGTTGGCTCCGTCGTCGGTGCCCGGCGTGTCGTTGTTGATGTGCACGTAGTGGTACGCCCACCCGTCCGCATCGGTGATCTCGAGGTTGTTGCCCCGGGTGGCGTCGTGACGAAGCCACGTGACCTCACCATCGGCGGCCGCAACCAACGGGATCATCTTGTCGCCCAGAATGTCGACGCCAATGTGGCTTCGACCTCCACCTCGAGGAGCTCCGAAGGTGTCGCTCCAGTGAACAAGATGGGCGAACTCGGGCTGGATGGGAAACACAATGGCCCGAATCTGCTCGTCGTAGGCGACAGGAAGATCGGTGCCACCACTGTGGGCGCCGACTCCGCTGGTCGCCCCAGCCAAAAGCAGCAGTGCGAACAGGGACGAGAGCAGGATTGAGCGGTGCGGGCGCCGATGGGTACGGACGTAGAGGTTCATAAGGAAGGGAGGTCCTTAAGGAAGGAGAGGTCCACCAAAGAAGGGAGGGCCATGGTGGGAACTGGCACGAACGTAATGTCATGGATTTGTAATCTCAACCGGGTCGAATCACCCAGCTAGCTGGCCTGGTGGCGGTCTGGCCCTTGGCCGCTACCATTCAGGGGCCGATTGGCAGATTGCCAACACCGTTCTCGTCTAGCTCGAGGTTTCGTCCAATGTCGAAGGTTTGCCAGGTCACTGGCCGCAAGCCCAGCTTCGGTAACAGCGTCTCTCACTCGCATCGCGTCACCAAGCGACGTTGGGATCCGAATATCCAAAATCAGCGGTTTTGGCTGCCAAGCGAAAAGCGCTGGGTCAAGCTCACCGTCAGTGCCAAAGGCATCAAGACCATCAACAAGAAGGGCATCGAGTCGGTTGTGGCCGACATGCGACGCCGAGGAGTCAAGGTCTGATGGCAAAGAACGACAAGCGTCCCATTATCAAGATGCGATCGTCGGCCGGCACCGGCTTCACCTACACAACACGCAAGAACAAGACGAACACTCGCGAGCGGCTCGAACTCATGAAGTACGACCCTGTCGTTCGCAAGCACGTCTCGTTTAAAGAAGAGCGCTAGCCCGTTCGCTCGACAGCGGACGCTCCCGTAGACCTCGAACCCTGCCGGTATTCGTCGGCATTCCCACAACGGCTGACTGGCAACCTCTACGGTCCAGTCGGTGACGTTCATCGCCCAAAGCGCAAGCTGTGAGCAGAGCGATGTGTGCCGTGAGCTTCTCGATCTCACCGGTCAGATCTACGTGGCGCGTGCCCTTTCGTGGCTTGCCACCGGTGGCGCCTCGATTGTCTTGATCGTGGTGCTGGCCTGGCTGATCACCCGCTTGGTGAAACGCCACATACCTCGCTTGGTAGCGCTCACGGCAGACAAGCAAACCCAGGACGCTGGCTTACTCGTGGACAACGGCGGTCCACAGGAGCAGGAGGTTTCTGAAGAGACCAGGCTGACTCACACGCTCCGACTCAACAGAGTTAGGCAGCGAGCCACCACGCTGGGGCAGGTCGGCGCTCAGGTACTCGCTGGCATCGTCTGGTTCCTGGCCTTTCTCATGGTCCTAGGCCAGCTTGGCCTCAACCTTGCTCCTCTGTTGGCCGGGGCTGGTGTGGTCGGAATCGCTCTCGGCTTCGGAGCGCAACAGCTCGTCCGGGACTTTCTCAGCGGCATCTTCATCATCTTCGAGGACCAGTACGGCGTCGGCGATGTCGTTACGGTGGCCGACATCACCGGTACGGTCGAACGGGTGAGCCTCCGCACAACCAAGCTCCGCGACATCGAGGGCACCGCCTGGTTCGTCCCGAACGGTGAACTGAAGGCGGTCGGTAACCGTTCCCAGCTATGGGCACGAGCCGTCCTCGACATCGAGGTCAGCTATGACACCGACGTCGACAATGCCGGGGCCATCATGAAACAGATCGCCGATCGGCTCTGGCGGGACAAAATCGATGCCGTCACCATCCTCGCCGAGCCGGAATACTGGGGCGTCGAGAAGTTCGGGGCTGATGGCGTGACTCTTCGCCTCGTGGTGCGGACCGAGCCAACCGAGCAATGGGCGGTGGCTCGCGAGCTGCGGAGAAGAATCAAGACAGCGTTTGACGAAGCAGGCGTGTCCATACCCTTTCCACAGCGTGAAATCTGGCTCCGCCAGCCAGACGACAAGGCGCCTCTCCCCCACTGAAGCCAATGTTGGAACGTGCCACCAGACGCCTTGCATCGATTCCTGCCGTTGTCGTTGGACTTCCGGTTCTCCTACTCGGCGGGCCCGTCGTTGTGCTCCTCGGAGCCTTGGCCGATATCCGATCGGGGTACCGAGGCCTTCCCAGCCTGCGACTCTGGCTCTTCGGCATCATCTTTCTTGTCTATGAATGGATAGGTCAGGGCTACGCACTGTTCCTCTGGGTCACCGGGGGCTTCGGCCGCCGGCTCCATCACCGCCGGCACCAGGGAATGCAGGCGTGGTGGGTGGCATCGTTGTTCCGCTGGGCCCGGCGAATTCTCGGAGTCGAAGTGGAGCTCGATGACCTTTCAACTCTCCCTGAAGGGGAGCTGGTGGTCCTCAGCCGCCACGCCAGCATGGTCGATGCCCTCATTCCCGCTCTCATCTGGGCCAGCACCCTGAGGCGGCCCGTGCACTACGTCCTGAAGAAGGAGCTCCGGCTCATTCCTAACATCGACGTGTACGGCCATCGCCTCGGCAACCATTTCGTCGACCGTGTCGGCGATCGCGAGACCGAAGTAGCAGCCATTGCCACCATGGCCCGCGGCGCTCGTCCTCGGTCAGCACTGGTGATCTTCCCGGAAGGCACCTACGCCACCGACAAGGCCAAACAACGAATCCAGGCATCACTGGAACGCCGAGGCGAGACGGCTCGAGCCGCCCTAAACAAGGAACTTCGTTACCTGCTCCCACCGCGGCCAGGCGGTGCCCTGGCGCTCCTCAACGAACGGCCGGAGGCCCCGGTCGTGATCGTTGGTCATGTTGGTCTCGAGGGACTGGCTGAACTCGATGGCCTTCGACGAAATCTCCCCAGCAAGCGAAAGGTGATTGTGCGCTGGTGGGTAGTGGACCGAGCCGACGTGCCAACCAACGACGACGACAGGAAGGCATGGCTCGACCGCGAGTGGCGAAAGTTGGACCAGTGGGTTGCATCGCAGCACCACGTCTAACCTGTCCGCGGCCGACGACCCCATCAATGGGAAGCTGTAAACGATGACCGAACTGACGCGGGAACAGTATTTGCAAACGGTTCGGGATGAGGCGTCGAAGCTGGCGGCCGTCGATGCGGACCAACTGCTCTTGCCCCTCCCCCATATCGATGGCTGGACCGTCCACAACGTCGTCGGCCACACCGGCTGGGTCAATCGATGGGTGGCGCTGACAGTAAACGCCGAGCTCGACGACCCTCCGGAACGGGCGCTCGTGCCCGAACCACCGGCAGGAACCGACGTCATTCCCTGGTTTGAGGAGTCGGTGCGGCTGGTGCTGGAAGCTCTGGAATCCAACGAACCAGATCGCCAGGTCGGTACATTCACCGGTCCGCAACCGGTGTCATGGTGGACCAGGCGTATGGCCCATGAAACCTCAATGCACCGCTGGGATGCCGAAGCGTCATTCACCTCCCCGGAACCCATCGACGCAGCAATCGCTCGAGACGGTGTCGAGGAGATCTTTGAGATCTTCGCCCCCGCCCGCCTGCAGTTCGAAACACTTCAGGGCAACGGCGAGACCATCCATCTCCACGCCACCGATATCGATGACGGCGAGTGGCTCATTACCCTCGGTGCCGAGAAGATCGAGTGGGAACGATCCCACACCAAGGCCGATGTTGCCGCCAAGGGGCCCGTCTCGGACCTTCTGCTACTTCTTTGGAGCCGACTGCCACCAAGCCGACTCGACACCTTTGGCGATGCCAGCCTGCTCGATCGGTGGCAACAGGCGGCCACCTTCTAACAAGCGTTGCTCCAACTAAAGAAGCGTTGCTCCAAAGGAACGACCTTGCACCTACCCCACGACACGCGGGGTAGGCACGTTCTTAGAGACGAACCACGGGAAGCAGCGGTTCCTCAGGAATGTCGTAGGCGGCGTCCCACCGTCCCAGACGGTTCTTCCACACCGACTCACCGGCGACCGCATCGGCATAGGCAGCCTGACGTTTGGCGACTCGACCAGACGGCTCTTCGCTTTCGTCGCCTTCATACTGCGACTCAATACCAAGCTTGAGATTGCGGAGGGCCTCGGAGCGAAGCTGGCTGACCCGGGACTCGGTGACACCGAGGAAACGAGCCAGATCCTGCGACGTCTTGCCTTCAAGGAAATAGCCAACGATCACGAACCGCTGACGCTCAGGCAGAAGCTTCACCGCGTCCCGAAGGTAGGTGTGCAGCTCACGGGCCTCAAGCTCCTCGGAGGGATCCACTGCGGTCCGGTCACGGAGCACGTCCACCAGCGTGAGATCCTCATCGGTGTCATCGCTGGTCTCGTGATCGAGAGCCAGGACGACCGAGCGAAAGAGACGATCCTGCAGACGAGCAAGTTCATCGGTGCCGATGTTGAGCTCGGTAGCCATCTCACTGAGGCTGGGGATGCGGCCGAGTTCCGAGGCCAGCTGCTGTTCGGTTGCCTCAAGGCGACGAGCAAGCAGTCGAACCGAACGAGGAGCCCAGTCAGCGGCCCGCACCGAGTCGAGGATGGATCCACGAATCCGTTGGGCGGCGAAACGCTCGAAGGGAACGCCCCGAGACTCGTCGAAGCGACGGGAGGCTTCGACCAAGCCGAGCGCTCCGGCCCGGGCCAGCTCTTCACGGTCCACGTGGCGAGGGAAGTGCACCGCCACCTGGAACACGACGTGCTTGACGAGAGGCAGGTGTTGCTCGATGCGTTCGTTGATCTCTTCGAGGGAAAGCTCGCCCATGATGTTTTTCCTTTGCTGGTTGTTCTCCGACACGCCAGAGGTTCTCGACCAGTTCGAGGAAGAACTTGAGAGATTTCTTTGAACTTTTTCCCCTCCATGGTTTTCGGCCACCAACAGTGACAACTTGAGAAGAAAATTCCACTAAGGGTGGTGATTCGAATGAACTACGCCAGGTTTGGACCTATCCGGCCACGACTGACGACCCTTCGTAAGTAGCTGCCCGCAGGCCTCGGTCATGGAGATCCTGAAGCATCGGCAGGGGTTCGTCGATCTCGCCAAGACCATGGGCGCCAAGGGGAAACCGTCGTGCCAGCACCTCCAAAGCCGTCACGGCAGCAACCCCACCTCCGGCAACCGACGGGTACGCCATTACCCCATACACAACCGTTTCGACCGCCCCGCTGGTGCTCCGGCCTCTGACTTCCACCCGAACAGCGCCCGGCCCACCATCGGCGTGGGGTGGCCGCAACATGGGTAGCCACTTAGTGAAACGATCGCGACGAGTTGCCGAGACCCGGGCCGAGATCCGGTTGGCCTCGGGATACACCCGGTGCAGCAGCAAAGGGCTTGGCAGATCGGCCCGATAGCAGTCATGAGCCCCTATCGGTTCTGGAAACCAGGCCAGTTCTCGGCCCGAGCCACCACGCCGGAACACCCACGCCCCATCGATCCAGTCCCGGCCCGACCGCTTGAGCGCCCGATGATGTTGCCGGGCGCACGCTGGCCCGCCGGTGCCAACCTTGGCCACGGCGATGGAATGAACCTCTTCGAGCAGTGAAGCCCCATGATGGGCCAACAGGCACGTGAGGCCGGGAGCAAAGCCAGCCCCCACGGCCAGCGACCGTCGGAGTCGGCGCGCTGTCACGTTCAGAGCGAGCAGTCCCTCGACATCACTCGGTCTGTCGCTCAACGAAACCACATGCGAGCCGGCTTTCAACGCCGCCTCTGCAGACCGCACATGGGTTCCGTTGGGTGTAGCCAACACCACCACCTCAGCACCATCACCGGTTGGACCGCAGGTCGACGCAGTGGGGGCCTCAAGAGCATCGAGCACCAGCCGGAGTCGTGTCTGATCCGGGTCGTACAGACGAAGTTCATGCACTGAGCTACGCAGCTGTCTCGCAACATGGGAGCCGGTTGCGCCTACCCCGAGGACGGCAATGCGCATCAGCGCAGGTCGGGCCCTGAGACTTCGCGCCAGCCACCGTCGCGGGGTGGGACCCCTCCGGTCCCTCGCAAGCGAAAGAAGGCGGCCAGCATGCCAGCCATGGATAGCGCTGCCGCCACACGTCGTACCAGAGCAACCATGAGGACAGCCTAGGGCAGCCGGGACAAGAGAAATCCCCTGGCCTACTGACCAGGGGATTCGTGTGGGGCTAGGAGGAGTTGAACCTCCGACCTCACCCTTATCAGGGGTGCGCTCTAACCACCTGAGCTATAGCCCCGGAAGAGGTCCAAACGCTATCGGCTTGGGCCTTGGTCGGCTACTTCTCTGTCTTACGTGGAATGCGTACTGTTTCTTCCTCGATGACCGTTACCCGGATGCCGCCGATGAGGTCGGAAATCAGGTTGAAGACCACCGTGAGAAGCACCACGAGAACCGACGAGGCAAGGGTGAGCAACCCGGCGATGAGAGT
>CALHBU010000175.1 GCA_937930655.1 uncultured Acidimicrobiales bacterium
CATCGTCCGTCTGATCTGGACCGGAGCAACCTAAGAATCAAGCAAATGACCATCGCCCAGCTGTTGTCACCTATCACCGCCAGTTTGTTCAGGCGTCGTCCTGCGCTGCGACTGGCTTCCGTCCTGGCTGCCTTCGTCGTGCTACTAGCGGCCTGCGGCGACGACGGCGACGATGCCGGTGTTTTCACCGAAAGCGCCGATGAAGCCGGTGGCATCGACCAGGCCGCTGTCGAAGGGGCTGAAGAGGCGGCACCAGCTCAGGGCGAGCAGCGGTCCGGCAGCAACCAGCAGATCGATGCAAGCGACGCGGTTGATGGCGATGTCGCCAATGATGATGTCGCTAGTGATGAGGCGAGCGACACAGCTGAGTCCGCCGATACCGATACCGAACCTGCCGATGGCGAATCCCCGGACGAGCCGGAGAGCGACGAAGCGGGCGCTGCCGGTGCAAGCCCCACCGGGTTGACGGCCGCTGGCCTTCAGCGAGACATCGTGTTCACCGCCAACGTGACCGTGGCCGTCGATGACGTTTCTGCGGCTGGCGAAGACGCCGTTGCCGCCATCGACGAGGTTGGCGGTTTCGTGTTTGGCCAAGACTCAACAGGCGGTTCCGATGCCACATCTACCTTCGTGTTCAAGGTGCTGCCCCAGGACTTCGAGGATGCTCTTGCTGCCCTTGGCGGTATTGGCCAACTGACCAACCAGACGGTGTCGGCCGACGACGTCACTGAGCGAGTGGTTGACCTGCGAAGCCGTATCACGATTGCCGAACTTGGCGTCGAGAGGCTCCGGAACGCAGCCGAGGCCACAACTAACTTCGAGGACTTCGCCGAGATCGAGGAGCTGCTTCTCGAACGAGAGACTGAGCTAGAAGTCATGCGGGGACAGCTCCGGACCCTTCAGGATCAGGTCAATCTGGCCACCATTACCTTGGTGCTCACCCAGGACCGGGTGCAGAACAACCTCGAGCTTCTGGTTTCGATCTACGAAGAGCACGACAGCGGGCTCGGGTGCCCCGGCCAGCAGGACTCCCGGGTCGAGGCCGCCATCGACCTCACGGTCTGCTTCGAACTACTCAATAGCGGCGACCAGACTCTCACCGACCTCACTCTGACCGACACCGGTCTTGGTATCGACGCCAACAGCACCCTTATCAACGTCTTCGGCTCGCTCAACGAGCCGCTGCTGCCCGGCCAGAGCATCATCATTGCCTTCGAGACCACTCCGGAACGAGACCTCAGGCTCCGCACCCGAGCCGGTGGGCAACCAACAGCCATCGAGGGCGAGGAACCAGCCGGGCCACCGGTTTCGGCCGTGAATAATCTCACCATCGACGTGCAGGCCAGCCAGCAAGACCCCGGCTTCGACGATGGATTCTCGGCCGGGCGGGAAGTACTCAGCTCGGTCTGGGTGGTCGTCCGAGTCGTCGTCGGCTTCTTGATCCCGATGCTGGTGTTCCTACCGTTCCTGTTTGCTCTCTGGCTGGTCAGAAAGCGCATTGGCGCATGGCGAGCAGCCAAGCAGGCCGAGCGTCTCAGTTCCATTCCTGCCCCAATGTCGGGACCCGGCCCGATGCCCGTTGGCGTACCGGAACCCGTCTCGACCACACCAGGTGAGAGCCCGGCTCCCCCGGAGAGCCCAACGCCCCCACCGCCGCCGGTCGTGCCGAACGACTGAGCAACACCGACCCGACCCTGGACCACCACTTCTGGCGGACCCAGCATCCACGAAATCAGCTTTGGCGGACGTGACGACCGCACGCGGTCGCTGGGTCCGCCAAAGCGCGGGGAGCGGTCGCTGGGTCCGCCAAAAACGTGAGGCAGGGAGTCTGCTAGCGAGCGGGCGCGTGGGCCAGCGTCAAGGTTTGATGGCCTGGGTAATGGGCTCGCTGCCCATACGGCCGCCGATCCAGCCTTCGATGATGGCCGAGAAAGCACCGGCGCTGCCGCCGACTCTCACGATCAAAAGCGAGTCGGGCCGGAACTTGCGAACGGCCTTGCCCTCGGCTCCCCCACTTCCCCTGATGCCGGCCTGAGCCGTCTCGGGATTGAGGATCAGCAACGGATCGAGTTCGTCCCGGAACTTCTGCTTCGACCAGCCGGCCTCGGCGAACACTCGCTGGTGCTCGGGGGTCATCACCAACATGGCTTCACTGGGTTGGTGAGGGTGGCCGGTGGCGATGAGGCGACCAGCCAACGAGCGGATCAGATCTTCGGGCGTACGCGACGTCTGATCGACCGCTCCTGAAGGGCCGTGGCCGGCGAACAGCGTCACGGTGGACTCTCCAGGAGCGAAACCCCGTTCGACAGAAAGTGCGGGCCATCCATCGGGCAGGTTCTCTTCGTCCTCACCGAAGCACCAACCGACCTTGGACGGGGCTCCCAACGCCGAACGATCGATTCCACCGACGCCGGGTTTGCCGTCGCCGATGTTCCTAACGACAAGCTGCAACGCACGCCCGATGGTGGAGTTGGCCCGGTTGCCTTGGCCCAGAGCGTTCTTGCCGGTATTCATCCCAATCTCGTTGCGAATCTCACCATTCACAATCACCACCGGACCGGAGAACCAGAGTGTGCACAGCAGCCCGTGCATGTTGAACTGATCGGTGCAGGCTGCTTCTACTGCGGTGAGGACGACTGGAAAGTACTCGGGCTTGCAGCCAGCCATGACCGCGTTGACGGCCACCTGCTCGACCGTGGCCTCGACCAGGGTCGGTGGCACGATGGCGACGATCTCTTCCGGCGAGCGGGTGGTTCCTTCCAACATCCGAGCCACTCTGGCCACGGTTGGAGCGACGACGGGCAGACCATCGGACCATCCCCGCTCGTACATGGCCTCGACTTCGTCTTCTGATGCCGCGAACTCCACTCGTCGTCCCCGAAGCGTCGACTGACCGAAGCGGACTGCGAGCTCGTCGACCAGGTCGGGATCGACCGACATCGACCCGCATCCCGGCATCCACTGGGTCAGGTCAAGACCAAGCTCGGTCTGGCCGGTAAAGGCCTCCCACTGGGCTCGTTCCCAGCCGACCATGCGG
>CALHBU010000176.1 GCA_937930655.1 uncultured Acidimicrobiales bacterium
CCAGTAGCCAGGGGTCAGATGAGGGCCGCGTGTCTGGACAATGCCCGTCTCGCCGACCCCGGCCAGGGTGCCGTCGTCCTTCATCACCCGCATCTCAACCCCGGGCAGCGGATAGCCGACGGTGCCGGCGATCCGTTCGCCGTCATAGGGATTAGAGGTGATGATGCCGCACTCGGTCATGCCGTAGCGCTCGCAGATGGTGTGCCCAGACCGCTCGGTGAACTGAGCGAAAACCTGTTCGGTCATCGGGGCCGAACCGGAGGTGAACAACCTGATGTTGCCACAGTCGTCGGCACCGAACGCCGGGTCGGCCATAAGTCGGCTGTAGTGAGTTGGCACCCCCATCATGACGGTTGCCGACGGCAGTTCCTGACGAATGACCCCGGTGTCGAAGGCGTTGAGATAGATGACCTCCGAGCGATTCAGAAGCGCACAGTGGAGAGCGACAAACAGGCCGTGTACGTGGAAGATGGGCAGAATGTGGAGCAGAACGTCGCCCGGTTCCCAGGCCCACACCTCGTGCAGAGCTTCACCGTTGGATTGAAGGTTCTGGTGGGTCAGCATTGCCCCCTTGGAACGTCCGGTGGTGCCTGATGTGTAGAGCATGCAGGCCAGGTCATCGTCGTCCCGTTCGACCACATGTGTCAGGGGCTCCTCCAGATCGACCTTGGCTGGGAGGGTGCCG
Organism: uncultured Acidimicrobiales bacterium; assembly: GCA_937930655.1. Lineage (GTDB taxonomy): Bacteria > Actinomycetota > Acidimicrobiia > Acidimicrobiales > SZUA-35 > JAHECQ01. Next base: position 686 of record CALHBU010000176.1, read on the forward strand.
GTGCCATCGTCGCCGAGCGTGAGAACAGCCGACACCGATCCGGTGACCGAGGTGAGGGAGGCATGGTCGGCCGGCCGGCACACAAACACAGCAGCCCCGGTGTCGTCTAGGAAGAAGCCGACCTCGGAGGGGGTATAGGCGGTGTTAAGCGGGATGTAGACCAGACCGGACTGGAGGCAGCCGAGATAGAGCGCGAACGCATCGGTTGATTTGTCGACCTGGGCAACGACTCTGTCGCCAACCTGTGCTCCGGTAGCAACAAGTGCACCGGCAAAGTCAGCGGCTCGTGTAAACACATCGTCGAAAGTGAGCGACGGGCCGTCGGGCACCCTCAGAAACGTCTGATCACGGACGTCGGCCGTCCGATCGAGGAACACTTGCAGCAGGTTCATGGGGCGTCAGATTCTTTCGAGGTCTCCGCCATCGAAGAGGGGAGTGATGCCTTGGGCCACCCGGTCGGCGACCAGTTGCTCGTCGGAAGGGGCGGTGAGGTCGCCGCTGGCCACCTCGAGCACGTGAGGTAGGAGCCGGGCGTCGCTGGTGGTGTTGAGGAACAGCTGTTGGCGGCTGAGGACGTAACGGATGGCGTTAGCTCGGGCGTCAGCATCGCTGATGGGCTCGTACCAACTGAACCGTTGGGCCGGCATTTCGGCCCAACGGCCTCGGGCGATGGCCTTGATGGTCTGCACCGCCACGTTGCGCTGCTCACACAGTTCGAGGAGGTCCTCGACATCGCTCCGATAGGCCGGATTATCCAGCATGGTGTGGTTGTAGGGAAACAGCACCGAGTCGAAATCGAACTCGGCCAGGCTGCGGAGATGCATGCCGGGAATCCGGGTGCCGTGACCGGTGACGCCGATAAAACGCACCAGACCTTCGTCTCGGGCTGCGGCCAGGGCCTCGACGGCGCCGCCCGGCCCGTGGGCAGTTGCGAACTCGTCGTCCTCCACCAAGTTGTGGAGCTGGATGAGATCGACCTGATCGACACCGAGCCTGGTCAGCGAGTCCTCGAGCTGAGCTCGAGCGGCAGCCCCGTCTCGTTCCCCGGTCTTGGTTGCCAGGAAGACCTCGGACCGATGATCGGCCAGCCAAGGTGCCAGCCTCAGCTCGGAGTCGCCGTAGGAAGCGGCAGTGTCGATGTGATTGATACCTGCTTTGGCGATGGTGACGATGGTTTCGTCGGCCAGGTCCTGGCTCATGCGTGCCATAGCGGCCGCGCCGAACACCACCCGGGTGCTCAGGTGGCCGGTGCGACCAAAGGGCGCCTTGGGGATGGCTGATTCTGGATTGACGTTCATGTCTGGGAGCGTCACAGGGCGTCGCCTGCGACGACCAGGTTCTCCATGCCGGGGATGACACACGCCTGGTCGGTTTCGATGGGGTGATGGACGACCGGATTGTTGTGGGCGCCTGCGGCCCAGGATGGGAAGACCGCCGAGTAGAGCCCGCTGGCTCCACCTACATAGACGATGACGTTGTCGGCGTCCTTGACCGCCGGGATGTCGTCGTCGTGATCGCCGTTCTTGATGAACCCAGCTGCGATGTCCAACAGGTGGCCTCGCTTGTTGGTGGCCAATTGATGCAGGGCGTTTTGGACATCTCGCCTGGTCATACCGGCCTGGTGAAGGACCTCGGCATGTTCAGGGTTGAGGGCCACCGCCACCGTTCCGCCGCTGAAGCTGGCGTTGTTGGAGCCGGTGTTGGCCATGACGGCTGCCAGGGCCCGCAGCAGGCGCTGGGGTGAGTTTGGATCGTCGGCGTTGTTGACGAACACCACGTTGTGCGGTGCCTCGGTGCCGACGATGGTCACTGCAGAGGTTCCGGGGGCGTAGCCCAATGACTCCGACAACGGCTCCCACGGCGACGACGCCTCGTCTTCGGCCATGCAGAAGCTGAACTTGCCGGGGTGACCGAGAAGCGCCATGTCGGATGTACCGGGTCGAGCCCCTCCGATGTTCATCATGCAAAGCCGGACGGCTCGTCCGATGGAGGCATTGGCCCGGTGGCCAGGACCAAGGGCCCCGAAGCCACCGGTCAGGTCGCAGGCGGTGATCATTGGACCGTTGACGATCATCAACGGGGCGATGCTGTGGGTGGTGCTCTGAACCTCGGCCAGATCGAAATCGGGTTGAAGCATGGCCTGCATGGCGGCAACGACGACCGGCATGTAGTCGGGAAGGCAGCCAGCCATGACGGCGTTGGTGGCCACCTGGACGATGGTGGTGGCGCCACCACCGGGACCCATGGTGCCGAGATCGATATCGGCATCGAGGCCCGATGCCAAGACCATGCGATCGACCCTTTCGGGCGTCGGAATCACGACCGGCAACCCATCGGTGCATTGGTGCTGATGGAGAAGTTCGAGCGCTTCGACTTCGTCGGCGGCCTGGAATGTGGCCGGAGGCAGGTTTGGCATCAGGCGCCGATCGGCACGTTGTCGCCGGTGCGTTCTCCCCGCAGGATGGCAACGAGTTCTGGGGCGATCCGAGCCGCCAGCACATCCATGGCGTCGTGACCGGAGCCCGCCACCGGATGGGGGAGACGAAGACGCGGCACGTCGGGCATGCCATTGGACTGAGCCACGAAGTCTCCCTGTGGCCAGAACTGTTCGGTGACCAGGGCCACCACGGCCCGATCCTGGCGGGCTACTTCAATTCCGTCACGCACGGTGCCGGATGTGCAGCTGCCTCAATGACCGTAGGCCGCCACCATGGCGGTACAGGTCTCGGCGATGGACGACACGTCCTCCTCCGACGCCAGAGCGCTGGCATTGCCCTTGTTGTAGTGAACGAAGTTCACCCCGGGCAGTTCGTGGGCCAGCGCCTTCTCGATGTGTTCCAGGAACTCGACAGAATCGGGAAAGCCGTTGGCAAACAAGCCGATGGTTTCGCCGGCCTCAAGAGTGGCAGTTTGTCGGTATTCGTCTATGGGACGGCTGGGTTCGCCCCTGGGATCAAGGAAGTCCATGCACCATGGTCCTACGAATCGGCGATGGATTCCATCTCTTCGGGCAATCTTCGGGCTTGTCGCCGAGTTCTTTGTTCGATGATCTGGGAAAATCCACTGATACGGGCTCTGCTGTTGTCGCGTACCATACAGGCCATGTCTTTTCCCGTGGTCGCCGTCCGGCAACCAGATCGAGCTGTGCTTCATGTGTCGATACGGGGCCCCATCGAGGTCGGACGCGAGTGCGACGGCCTGCTGCTCGGCGACGTCCAGGTCTCGCGACGTCACCTTCTGCTCGACGTCGCCGACGGAATGACCGTGGTGACCGACCTTGGCAGCACCAACGGAACACAGATCGATGGAGACACCATCAACTCGCCGATGGTTCTGATGCCGGGTTCGACGGTGGAGCTGGGCAACACGACCATCGTTCTGGTGGAAGAGGACGTTGCGGCCGAGCCGGTGCCAGCGGCTTCCTCTGCCTCCGGGGCCACGGTTGTCACCGGCTCCAACGGTCAGGTGGCCCCGGACAACGTCGCTCCCACGCCACAACCAGCCGATGCCGAGACAGGCAAGACCTCCATCGAGTTGGTTGCCACCTCTGTGGCCGACGCAGGGCTTGATCTACGTCGGCTTAACACCGACCAGGGCACTGTCACCATCGTGTTCAGCGATATCGAAGCCTCGGCCGAGCGGAACATGGCGCTGGGCGACCAGGATTGGCTCCAGGTCCGGAGCGAGCACAACCGGATCATTCGCCGATTGCTGGCTGAGTACAACGGGTCGGAGGTCAGTAACCAGGACGATGGCTTCATGCTCAGTTTCCCCGGCGCTCGGATGGCACTGGCCTGCATGGTCGAGGTGCAACGTCAGATACATCAGCAGGCGTCGATCGATCCCGACCGAGCGGTCAAAATCCGGGTCGGCCTCCACACCGGTGAGGTCGTGGTCGACGATGGTGGCGACCTGTTCGGACAGCACGTCGCGATGGCCGCCCGTGTCGCCGACCTGGCATCGGGGGGCGAGGTTCTTGTCTCGTCGGTTGTCAAGGAGATCACCCAAGCCAGGGGAGATGTCGTGTTCGGCGAACCCCGACAAGCCACCCTCAAAGGCATCGGCGGCGAGCACTGGGTGTACCCCGTCGACTGGTCGGAGTCGCTCCCGGTCTGACCCGTCTGGCGGGCTGGCTAGGGTCGACCCATGGCCGACTCCAGCAACAACAACGACCAGACCTCCCGCAAGGTCATGCTGATCACCGGTGGCAGTCGGGGTATTGGCGCAGCCACCGCGCTGATGGCATCGCGTTCGGGCTACGACGTGTCGGTCAACTACACCCGAGACGAAGAGGCTGCTCTCGAAGTGGTCGCCGCCTGTCGAGCCGAAGGAGCATCGGCTCTGGCGGTTCGGGCCGATGTGTCCGATGAGGGCGAAGTCATCGATCTCTACGACCAGACCGAGGCCGACCTTGGTCCGATCGACGTGGTGATCAACAACGCCGGCATCATCTCGCCGATCGCCCGGTTCGATACCTACTCGGTCGACCGGATCCGTCAGGTGTTCGAGGTCAACGTCATCGGCGCCATGATCGTCTGTCGGGAAGCGGTGCGTCGGATGTCGACCAGTAGTGGCGGCATCGGTGGTTCGATCGTCAATATCTCATCAGCCGCCTCCTACCTCGGCAGCCCCAACGAGTTCATCGACTACGCCGCCAGCAAGGGAGCGGTCGACAGTCTCACCATTGGGTTGGCCAAAGAAGTGGCCGAGGAAGGCATCCGGGTCAACGCCATCCGGCCTGGCCTGATCGATACCGAGATCCACGCCGCAGCCGGTGCTCCCGACCGAGTCGAGCGATTGGCGGCCAACATTCCGATGGCTCGGGGAGGCTCGGCCGACGAAGTGGCCGAGAGCATCCTGTGGATGGCCTCCGACGCCGCCAGCTACGTCACGGGCACCCTGTTGAACGTGTCGGGTGGCCGCTGAACAACCTCACCAAGATCTTCGGCTAGCTAGATCTCGTCGAGCCAGGCGGGGGAGCGGTCGAGTACGAACTCGCTTATGGCGTGGCATCGGTCGAGGGTGTCGCAGAGGTTGTCCCGCCGCATGAACAGGTCGGCGAAGTCGATCTCCATCCGGCCGGCAATGCTCAGGGTTCGCTCCGGGGCGTCGGTGACCGATGCGGTTGAGTCGATGGCCGAGATCTCTATTGGCAGTTCGGGGCCTCCGATACCGGCCAGGTCGGTGGCCAGAACAAGGAGGTCGGGACCCTTCGGCAGCGGAGGCAGCGCCCAGTTGAACACCATAGGAAGGGCGTAGCCAGTGGGGGGCTCTTCCTCTTCGGGGATCTCCAGCATCCGGTCCTCGAACGCCAGAAGCACCCGGGGCTCCATCTCGACCGCTACGTGCAGATCAAGCGGACCGCCGCAGGCCCGTTCGGGATGGAGATCGACCTCCCAGGCCTGACGCAACGAATACGTCTCGACGAAATGTCTCTCGTCGTGAACATGAAAGCCGTGGTCGGCAGCGTGATCCTTGAGATCGGCTACGAAACCGGGGATGTCGATGAACGCCATTGAACTCCTTCTGGGCGGCCGTCCAGCTCAAAGCCTGCCACCATCTGCGACCAATAACGCCCTCACCCCGGGTGGTTGTGTGAGCGCTACCGTCGGGTCGTGGACCCTG